>JBIPPG010000317.1:0-3270 GCA_044368545.1 Chitinophagales bacterium
TGTTAAATGAAATGGCTTCGCTCTTCCGCCTGAATAGATAACCAGTTTTTTAGCATTGTATAAATCATATGGGAAATCCATAAAATTTCATAATAAAAACTATAATCAATTAAATACATCATTTAAGTATTTAAAATAACACTCATTGTGTGTAATCATTTGATTTAGATCAAATTACACTTGCATAATCAAAATAATGATCTAATATTTGCAATAAATCAAAGTGCATGAATACCTCATTTGAACGTTGCGAAAACACAAAAGTAGAATGGCTAACACCGCCAGAGTTGGTTAAACAATTGGGCGAGTTCGATTTAGATCCTTGTTGTCCTATTGATGCGCCGTTTTATCATGCAGCTAATCATTACACTATTGTTGACGATGGTTTGAGTAAGGAATGGAAAGGAAGAGTGTATCTTAATCCGCCTTATGGCAGAGGAATGGAATTGTGGTTAGAAAAACTAAAATACCACGGCAATGGGATAGCTTTAATTTTTGCGAGAACTGAAACTAAATGTTTCTTTGAACACATTTGGCATGATGCGGATGCAATACTATTTGTAAAAGGAAGAATTAAATTCTATCATGTTTCTGGTGTACAAGGTGGAACACCTGGAGCACCAAGTGTGTTTATTGCTTATGGAAAAGAAAATGCCAATGCGTTACAAAATAGCGGTATTGAAGGACGGTTTTTGTCTTTGAAGTAATCCCTTTAGGGATGTTATTTTGGTAGGGATGTATTTTAATGCATCCCAATAAAAACAAATCAAAAAAGAAACCTCATCCCATAAATTCTAAATTGGTTCATTAAAGATATAGCGTTCGTCATAATCAATCTCAAACAATTTTAGGAAATCTAAATATTCCTCTCTAAAAGGTTTGGTGCTATGATGTTCTTCCTGCTTTTCGATATATTTAATAACCGCGTCAACATGGGATTTTGAGTAGGAAAATGCACCATAGCCTTCTTGCCATTCGAATTTTACTTTTAAAAATTGTTTTTCGTTAATCCATTTTGACGAATTTCCTTTGATGTCTTGCATTAAATCGGATATGGTTTGTGTTGGTCGCATTCCTATAAATATATGTACATGGTCTGGCATTCCATTTATGGCTAATAATTTATGGTTGTGATGCTTAATTATACCTGAAATATATTGGTATAACTCTTTTTGAAAAGCTGGATGTATTAATCCGTCGCGGTATTTGACTGCGAAGACGAATTGGATGTGGATTTGTGTGTAGGTATTTGCCATTTTATATCATCCCTAACGGGATTTTTTATGATTGTTCTATTTTTTTTAACGGGTTGAAACCACATTTTATTATTTGTTACAACGGGTTAAAACCCGTTGCTACCGAGATATCATCCCTAACGGGATTTTTATTGTTGTTTTATTTTTTTTTAACGGATATAATCCGTATTATTTTGATATCCACGGATTGAAACCCCGTATTATTATTTATAACAACGGGTTGAAACCCGTTGCTACCGAAATATCATCCCTTACGGGATTTTGATGTTTTTTTTTGTATTAACGGATATAATCCGTATTATTTTGATATCCACGGATTGAAACCCCGTATTATTATTTATAACAACGGGTTGAAACCCGTTGCTACCGAAATATCATCCCTTACGGGATTAGATGATTTCATGACAGATGAATTCGGCTATATTGAACTCTGCATCAAAAATCCATTCGTTTTCTAGTAGTAATTTTTTTAGGGCTTCGTTTTCATCTGCTACTTCTTCAACAATACCTATTACTTGCATGTTTTCGACTTCATCACCGTTCGGTGATGTGGTGCTGCCTTCGGGTGTTATGAATATAAACTTTTTCATGATTAAATTTTCTTATATGTTCCTCTGCCATTAAACTCTATAATTCCTCTATCTCTTAAAAACTGAAGTTGCTGTCTGATTTTATCTTTAATAAAATTATTGTTGGGATACTTTACTTTCAACTCACTTTCAAATTTATAAATATCAGTCAATGTAAAATCTTTGTAGGGTATTTTTTCAATACAGTTTAATATATCTAAAATCCACCCTTTTGCCTCAACACTTTTATTTCTTAAAAATGTAGTTTTTGAAAAAGCTGTTTGAACGACATCGGGCTGAATAATCTTTGACTTTTCAATCAAGAAAATTTTCCCTAATTCGGAAACTTTGGAAATGTCAATATTGCAACCTGTCCATCCAGCTCTTCTAGCGGTATCCGACAGCGGTTTTCTTTTGATAATTATTTCTGGTGTAAAAAACTGCTTTGGAATGATTAGAAAATTGTCAACTTTTAACTCTTTGCTATAGGTTAAAAAGAAAAAATTTGGATTGGTATCTGATGTAATTCGCTGTATCATGGTATCATAAGCACCATCTGTTATGGAAGTTCCTAATTTTCCACTTTTGCTTTTTAGTTCAAATTCTTCTGAACATTTTGTACAATAGAAGTCAGCAACTGGTCTGTTGTTTTCGTAGTCATTCAATGGTTTTTCGCCACAACTTGGGCAGTAGGAGTTTTGCTTTACCCAATTTTCGGTTAAAACTCTCGCTATTTGAGAATTACTTGTGTATCCTTTGACTAACTCTTTGTTAAAATGTAAATCCACGAAACTGTATTAAATAAGTATTGGTAAATATAATAACTATTTACAATTGTCAACTCTAGCTTATTTGATAAATGATAAAATTCCTTTCTCAGGAAGTTTTGAGAAATTCTTAGAAGATAAAATAAATGTACTTCGACTGTATTTCGACTTCGCTCAGTATAAACTGGGTGACAAAATGTTGGTGTTGTTAGAATCAAAAAACCCAACATCACTGCTGGATTTTTAGTTCATAATTCGTGGTAATCTACCAAAAAGCGGTGTATAATGCTGCTAAAACGGATAGAATTATTAGTGCGCCAACGATAAAGCTTGGTGCCATTTTGAACATTTTAGTGTCGATTTCTAATCCATTGGTTTGAACTCCTTTTTTGGTTTCGTACCTACTGATAAAATACATTCCGATAACGCAAATTAAGAACACAAATCCCATTCTATCTATAAACGGAATTTCATAAACTCCATCGGCATTTGGCACTGCAAATCCCATTGGACTTAAAAACGATAAATCGATAAACGCAGGCAGGAATTTGAAAATAATAGAGAACATAAAACCGCCAATGGTGGCAAACAAAGCTGCATTGGATGTGGTTTTTTTCCAGAAGAAACCTAGGATGAACATGGCAAAAATTCCCGGACTAACAAATCCGGTATATTCTT
>JBIPPG010000318.1:0-3268 GCA_044368545.1 Chitinophagales bacterium
TCTTCCTCCTTTAAAACTGATTTGTGCTTCATTTATTAAATCTTTATTAAAATCTTCCTGAGTTTTAATTTCTTCAACCCAATCAGCTTTGATTGATAAAAATAGATTGTGATAGTTTCTTCCCTTTCCTATATAAATTTTATCACCTGCCTCTCCTAAAGCGACTTTCCAATTATCTAATCTGGTAAGATAATCTCGAAAAAGAAGTACATTTGAAATTCTATTCTTTTTTTCGAATTTTCCAATTCTATTTTTCACTTTTTTTAATTCATCTATATATTTTCTCAATTCTATCATATTTTATAGTTTATAAAAGTTCTTATACCAATTAACAATATTCTCTAAATCAGTTTTGGTGAAATTATTAATATCAATAAAAGGAGGATTGAAACTTGTTAACTTTACTCTCATAAGGAATTGTTAAGCAAGAAGCAAGAACTGTTCTAAACCTTTAAATTAATTTAAAAGTATCCCATAGTACATTAACCTTTTCCTGATTAGGAATACCTTCACTACCGCTTCTATGGCAAACTGTATCTATATAATCCAAGAAAGTTACATCCAAAGATGGTAATTTAAAATCGAATTGCTTTTTTACCGTTAAATTATCAATTTCTATTGTACTCATTTCTCCCTTAGAAATATGGTTACCTCTCCAAAAAATTAAATTAACAGAATCGTACGGATTAGCTAAATGCTTATAATTTTCAAACTCAGGGTAAGATTTAAAGATGTCCCAGCAAATAGAATAATAAATGAATATATATTCAAATGCAGTGTATTTAGATTTGTTTATAGTGATATCATTTAAATAATTTACTCGGAAAGTTTCCAAATCGATAGTTTCTATTGATAAATGCGGAGCTATTAAGCCCACTAAATTATGTCCTTCTTTAGTCTTATAAATGTTAGAATCCCATTGATTTTCAATCCCCAATGCGTTATAAAAATCATACATTTTTGAAAGATAATCCTTAAACAATAAAAAAGCGGCAGTTGTATTTTCCCTTTTAACTGCCAAAATTTTATTTTTAAATTCTATAAGTCTCAACTCAAATTCTTGTTTCAAATCCACTTAAATTATTTCATCTTGTGTTCGTGCTCCTGAAAATCCTTGATAGTGATAACTCTTATTGGTATAAGGAAATGTGCTATTTAATAGTTGTTGGAAAAGTGATAGAGTAGTTACTAAACTTGCTGTCTTAATTGGCATTTCCCAAAAGTTTTTAAAAGACTCATCTGATTTGATATCCTCTAATTGATTTAGCTGACTTGCAGATATTTCAGTTCCATAAAACAGAATAAGTAATTTTGTTTGTTCAAATACATCAATCAACGTCTGCTGGTCATTTGGATTGCTTATTTCATCAAAATTTACAATCGGATAGGTTGCGTATTTACGATTCATATCACAGCTTTCATAAACATCAAGTACACTGGAATTAAACGTATTTACTCCTGAGTTTTCATATGTTTGACAGATAAAATGACTAAGTACTTCTATGAATAAATCTTCTATCCAAAAACCCTTATTTTGATATTCTATTCTAGTTGTTGCCATTTTTATTCTTTATTTAAAATAATTAATTTTTCAAAATCTGGATGTTGTGGATTTAGATAAGTGGGAAATTCACTTTGTAAAAAATTATAAATTTCATCAGTTCTACTTTGATTAAATCCTTTTAAATCTATCACTAAAATATCCAAAGCAGGAACGTTAGGCTCCGGATTAGTAATCTTTTTAAAATGGTCTTTAATACTGTTTCTAAAATCCTTCATAGCTTTAGTCGGTTTCAGTGTCCATTGTGTTTCCAATGCTTGTTGTGATAGCCTACCCATTACATCAATAGATTTTCCTTGAAACTGACCTGCAAAACATCTCGCATCTCCTGCTTCAAAATACAAGCTTCTTTCAATGTCGAGCTTAAATTGAATCTTCAAATCAACTAAAGATTCTAATTCGTTCAATCCTTTATTTGCATTTGAAGTATTTGGAGCACCTCTTCTAATATCTTGCCATAAGCCACTATTCCTCATTAACACAGCCTCCTCGCTAACCTTAGAGACATACCAAGCTTTATACTTCATTACTTTATCAAGCTTAAATGATAATTTTTCAGCATCTGATAAATTATCCCAATAAGGAATAAAATCTGGCGTTTTGTCTAGTTCTTTTAAAAAATCTTCTGATATATTAACAAAATCGTCATAAAACTTATGCCTCGAAGCTTCAGTAATCATTTCTAATTCATTTTTAATACTTGGAAATTTATTAAAAAATACAGCTGATTTTGTTCTTACTATCGTGTTTACAGCATCCTGCTCATTCCTTATTGCATAGAATTCATTTTTAATCCTTTTGATAGCATCTTCTAAGGCATTTATCTCCATTGAAGTCATATGTATGGTCGCATTGCTGTCTTTTAAAATAGCTTCTCCCGTTCCTACCAATTTTAATCCTTCTTCCCTTGAATATGCTTTTAAAATACCATATCCCGCTAAAGCATTTGTTCCTAAAGATGTTATGGTAGATAAAAGGGTTAAGTTACTGATAATCTCCGATCCTCTTTGCTGTCCATATGTTGTAATGATATAATTATGAAAAGGAGTTCCGGTTACAATGTAAAGAGCTGTGTCACTTGTAACAATTGTCAATCCTAAAAATGCTCTAGCAAAATTAACAGTTCTTACTGCCGCCGCCAATTCACCAATTCCAACTGCCAATGAAACTACAAAAAGTGCATTATTAAAAACATTTTCCCATATTTTTGTTTGTTCTTTCTCGTGAATATAATCGAAAAAACCTGCAAATGTAATGAATAATTTTCCTTCATATGCTTCATCTTCATACAAATCAATAAATGAAGGGTTACTGTAAAAGTAAATGGCTATCAGGTCAAAATGGTTTAATGTAAAATTTATGTCTTCACTATCAACACAAACTTCTTCATAACCTGTTATAACAGTAACAGAAGCTCCAGCTACACCATTAGAGGTATAGACAGGTTTTAATTCTGTCTGAGTACAAATTGTTTCCTTTATTTTTACCTTAGTATCTGTAGTTACTATTTTATATTTTATCCTACCAAACTTTGGCCCATTTTCTCTCCAAAAAAATTGGGCAGTTGTTAATTGTTGTAATTGTTGGATTGTGTATTCAGGTGTGGGATCAGGAACATTATGCTTTAATTTTACAATCCTCTCCAATTCTTTAGTGAAGTTTGTAAAGTTGTCCTGCCCAAAATAATCGTCCATTCTGTAAAACAGT
>JBIPPG010000319.1:0-3267 GCA_044368545.1 Chitinophagales bacterium
CCATTTATCTTAAATTTTTCAACATTTACACCATCTATAGCTACAGGATTTATTGTGGCATTGGTACAAATTTTCAATAATGAAGCATTTATCTTCTGTTCTAAATAAAATCCATCGCGCTTGATTAACTCATAAATTTCTTTTCCTTCATACAATATGGTGTTTACTACAAACTTATATTCATTATCCAAATATTCATAATAAACCTTAGCATCTTTGGGTACAGTGTATTTATAGATTAGTTTTTTACTATTAGGAGTATAACTCTCAGGAAATTCAAATAAAAAACATTCTCCTTTTGAAGTATAATAATTTTTGATACTTTTTGATGTAGAATTATTCCCTCCACCAGCATTTTTACCTCCTTCTATTGCTTTTTCAATTTTGGCAGCGCAGTATGGTCGTGATTGATTGATTTTTTCATAAACATATTTCAAGATTTCTTCCGTATTATTGCTTGCCCAATATACTTCCGATTGGTATGGATTCCAATTCTCGTCACGTATCATTCCTGTAGGTTCGGTACAATCTTCTCCAGGTTTCAGATTAGCTACTTCATCCAATACTTCATCGGTTTTGGACAAACTTTCTTTCTGTGCCATCAACGTTTCTTTATCCGATTCAGATAACTTATTGTCTTTTAGCTGCTCATCTATTTCTTTTATTTTTGACTCTACTTCTTTTTTTGATTGAGCGATTTGTTCTTTAGTAGCTGTTCCGTTTCCTATATTTTTTGCTAAATCCAACAGGCCTTTTGCAAATTCACCAAAAGCTTTGACTAGCTCGGTTGTATTCACTATACTCCCATTCGCCTCATCGTAGACTGCTTGGAAGTAGCCTCCTATGAGCTGGCGGGAAGTGTTGAGTTGGACATTTTGGAAGGTGATGGCGAGGCGCGCGAGCTTGAAGTAGGGTACACGCATGTAGCCCTTGCCACTGAAGGTACCGCCACCGCCTCGGGCTTCGGTAATCGTAATCTCAAAATCGCCTGCCGTTACCGTTTCGCCTGCGTTGAGGGTAGGGAGCGGGGATTTGTTGGAGAGGTCTAGCTTCTTGGGCGGCGTACCGCAGTTGAAGTTGGGGATTTGGGTTTTGCCTTTTTCTTGGGTCTTGATGGTGGCGGGTTGGCTGTAGGTTTCTACGCCTCCCGTGCAGATGCCTGCTATTTTGACTTCGTATTCGGTATTGTCCTTGAGCTGGGTGATATAGTATTCGGGGTCGGTGGTGGTTTCGTGGTACCATTTGTTCTTGCCCGCTTCTCGGTAGCTGATTTTCATCTGCTGATAGGTGTTTTGGTATGCCCACTGGACTTTTATTTGGTCGGGGAAGGGCGAGGTGAGCAGCACTTGGCTCGGCTCGGGGCAGTTGGCGGCATACGTAAAGCTCCACACTTGGCTATAGCCATTATTGGTAAACAATTCTAGGTCGTCGAAGCCCTTTTTGGCCTGTACTCGCACGCGCCACGCATAGCGTTTGCCCTCGATGAGCATAGGCATAGTGGGACCATAGATGAGAATGGGACTGCTAGTGGTGGTGCTATAGAGGGGCTGGGCGGTCTGCACATACTGCTGGGAAGGTACTTGGTCGTTGTATATTTCCCATAGTTCGTAGAGGTATTCGGTGCTAAAGGCGGCATTGATGCTGCCCATGTGGAGCGGTGTCCAGCTGAAATTGATGTTTTGAAACATCTGCACGGGTATATTTTCCTTGTCGAAGGGCATATTGAGCATGGGCGGATTGGAGAGGGAGAGATTGAATACATCGCTATGCTCGGCACTGAGGGGCAGGCGGGTGGCTTTGTCGAATATCTGAATACTAACCTGTGTCAAGCCCTGTGGGATAGCACCTCGGGTGAGTGCCCCTCGCTTAAACACGAGGTCGCTGGGCTGTAGATAGGGCGTATATTCGTAAGACATGAGCGTCTTGGACATTCCCCCCATCAATTCTATACTTGGCAGATTGAAGAGTTTGTTGATTTCGGTTTCGCACTCGAAGCCTTGACCTTTGATGCGGAACTGCATGACACATTCGCGCTGTACAAAGTTATTGTCGTTGGGCGTTACGACCACGAGCAATTTGGCATCTTGTCCATCGGCATAGTGACTCAGATAGGGGCTGTAGGGTGGCTGCACCACAATGGTAGCACTAAAAGGGTACTGCTGAGCGAAGCCAACTATGCTGAGGCTCAAGATATAGAGTAAAAGGAATGTTTTTTTTGTTATTTTCATTTATAGGCAATTATAAGGCAAATTTCTTAATTAATTTTATTTTTTATCATTCTATTCTTATTTTTTCTTTGGTTCCAATAGACTAAAACTATACGAATAGTTGAGCCCCGAAGTGAACATTACCACCGAAGGATTATTATCTACAGCCGAATTGAAAGTTCCTCCCATCATAAAACTCAGGTTGTGTTTTTTCTTCAATACGTAGCTGGCACTCCCTCTAAAACTAAAGGTTTTGACACCCGAATTGCCATTTTGTATGGAATTGTTATACATCAGTGAAAGATTCATTTTCAGGTCTTCTTTATTTATTTTTAGAGGCTGTGAATAGCTGACCAAGGGCGCCATATTGAGTGTTTGGTTGGTGTCCATTTTGGTTAGGTTCAAATTACATCCTACATTTAGCGTTGCTTTTGATTTTACATAAGAAAGGCTATAGCCAATATTGTTGTTTATATTGAGGGTTTTGGGGGTTTGGACTTCGCCTCGCTGCGACGCATTTTCGGCATACGACATTTGAAAATTGATATTTTGGCTTTTTTTCTCATTGGATGAGATCATATAATTCGCACCAAAATTAAGATTTCGATTGGTCACCAAAAATTTCAAAGAATCGGGATTGGGTGGCAAAACGCCTGCAAGGGAGTTTTGATAAGCTTTTACTTGGGTAATGGAATTGAAATTGGAATAGGTAAAATTAAAATTCAATTTTTTGCTAGCCGTTACTTTGGCGTTAAAAGACGATACTAGACGACCCGTTTCATTTGATTTCTGCGATTCGATATTGTCGTTTTGATACCCCATGCTTCCCCCTATCACTATTTTGTTTTTGAACATAGGCACTGAGAAATTTCCTGTAATATTCTGAAAATCATTATTGTAATTAAGCGCTCCATGAGCCATATAATTGGGATCTATTCGTTCGTACCCTACGCCTAGGGTAAACACTTTGACATTGAAGGTCGTGTTGAGTTTGATGGCTTTGTAGAATGCCGTAGAATTATTGGCATTGATCCAGTTTCCTATGAATCCGTATTTATTT
>JBIPPG010000320.1:0-3255 GCA_044368545.1 Chitinophagales bacterium
GGATAAACATTTCCATAAATTTTTGAAAAATATTTTCCTTCTCCATAAATAGAGCGAGAAGATGCAACCACAACTTTTTTAACATTATGAACTCTATTGGTCAACAAGTCTAAAAGATTGGCTGTACCACCAATATTGACATCATTATATTTATTAATTTCATACATAGATTGTCCAGTACCTGTTTCTGCTGCATAATGTATAATTATATCATTCTGACCAATAGCTTTGTATAGCAGTTCTTTATCTTCCACACTCCCCATAATAAAATTTACTTTATCTTTAATCGAATTATATAAAGGGGAATATAATTCTGGATTGGGTGTATGTATTTGATGGGACAAAGAATCTAATACCGTAATTTCAAAACCTTGCTTTAAAAGATAAAGTGCCAAATTTGACCCAATAAATCCAGCTCCACCCGTTATCAATACTTTACTCATCTATTTATTAATTTAATATTTTGTATTTATATAAAATTTCCTTTTTTATCTGTTTTGCGCCATGCCTCTGTCTCAAAACAATATCTTTTAATAATGTATGCTGGACTTCCAACAATTACAGAATAATCTGAATATGTTCCTTTTGGGACAACACTATTTGCACCTACAATATTATGTTTGCCTAACTTAACCCCAGGTAGAATTACTACATTATTAAAAATTTTACAATTTTCCTTTATTAAGATGGGATCAACACTAATAGGTTGAAGTTCTGGTGGCGTTTTAATATCTATATAATTATGATTAATATCTGAAATTGTTACATTTGCAGCAATTGAGGTATTATTTCCTATTTCAATTTTTTTAGCACATGTTAAATGAAAATTTTGCTCAATATTTACAAAATCACCAATTTTAATTATTGGATTAAATTCTTCATATATATATTTTTTTACACCTTCTATTCTTGCATTATTCCTAATATAGACTGACTTACCTAAGATTACATTTTTATAATCAAAAACAATGGGGTCATAAATAAAAAATTTTAAATCATACCTTTTGTAATACAAAAATGATTTGATTTTAAAATAATACGATTTAAGAAGTTCGGCAAAAGTAAAAAACATTATATTATTTTTTTGTACAAATTATTTCTATAGCATCCCCCGTTTTAAAGAAGTTTAGAACGTTTGCAATTTGATGGAAGATGGCTTTACAAATAAAATTCTTTACAAAAAATCCATCCTCAGATAATTTTCCATTTTTTCTGTTTAAAAAAATTTGAATACTACCTAAAATACCTGAATAATCCCCATTATAATTAACGTTTTCAACAACAAAACCAGACTTTTCTAAAATTTCAGAAAGTGTTTTTACAGAATATGAATATGTATGCACAGGTACTCCAAGATACCACCAATATTTTTTAAAAAAATAAGCATTAAAACTATTGATATTAGGAACGCCTATAAATAATTTTCCATCTTTTTTTAAAACTTTATGTATTTCTGCTAGAACTTCTAAAGGATTATGAATGTGCTCAAAAGAATGATTTGACCTTACATATTCAAAACTCTCTGCATCAAATTTTGCATCTATAATTTCACCATTAAAGATATTCAAATTTTCTAATTTATTTCCCAAATCAGCAGCACTTTTACTAATTTCAACTCCAAAAGTCTTCCAACCTTCTAATTTCATTTGATACAAAAATCTACCACTTCCACAACCAATGTCTAAAATAGTTCCTGGATTTTTAAAAACAGGGTCTTTGGTTGACATATTTACAATAAATTTATTATAAATTTTCTGTAAAAATGATTCTTTAATATAAAAATCTTGATATGAATAATATGTTTGAGGATATGCATTATCAAGAAATTCAGGCGTTGGCATTGGATTAAGAAAATGTAAATCACATTGGATACACCTTACAATTGTATAATCACCTTTTATACCATAATGTCTATCCTGAGTAGTATACATATTTTGAAAGTTATCATTACCACAATTTATACATTTAAGATTGTCTATTAATTTCATATTGTCTATTTAATTGTTAGTTCTTAACAACATTATTGTTTTTACTCTGTTAATAAATTTATTTTTTTATTTAATTATTTAATTTTTTATAACAACACCTTGCCCAGTAGGAAGCGAAAGTATATTGAAAGACAATTCTTGTGCTAAAGCATTCATAGAAACATATTGATTATTATGTCCATAATATGCATAATCATCTAAAACAATAATCCCTCCCTTTGAGATCTTATTCCATAAAAAAGATAATGTCTCTATTTCTGGCTTTGTAGAGTTTAAATCTAATGATAGAAATGATATTTTTGTAATGTCTTGTGTTTTTATACTTTCTGGAAGTAACCCTTTTACAATTTTAACATTATTATTTTCTTTAAAATTATTTATAACAAATTGAAATGAATCTGAATAATCATATTTTTTTCTTTTAATTTCACTTAATTCTTTTTTTGATAATATATCTTCATTAAATTTTCCTTCGAAAGTATCAAATAACCAATGTATTTTATTATTTTTTCTAATATCAAAAAATTCATTTATCGCACTAGAAAACCCCCCTCTATTAACACCACATTCGACTATATCTCCATCTATATTCTTAGTAGACTCAATAGCCCATAATATTGTATGTAATCGCCATTCTATAGTATTTTTTTTCGGATTCCCCCAAGATTTAGTATTTGATCCAGCATTATATGCTTTTTTAAATTTTTCATTTTTAATAAACCCAAAATTATGATGAGTAATTACTCCATCTGAGGCATAAAATTTTTCTTTGGATATAATAGATCGTAACAAAAACTTTATTTTTTCTTTTACATTATACATATTTCAATAAGTTTAATTCAATAACAAAAAGTTTTAAAATTCCAATTTAAAATCAATAATTTAATATTAAAAATGTAAATTTACTTTATCTTTGATAACTAGTAGTATATTTTATCTAATATTATTTTTATTTTCATTTTTTTTCTTTTGTATATTTAGGCCAATGCAAAGCAATTCTTTATTTCTATATAATTTTCTTGATTATGCATATTGACTTTTTTATTTTATTACAATTTCTTTAAATACGACATTACTTCTAAAGAAAGTATCTAAATTGGTTTCATTTACAAATGTATCTACTTCTTTATAATTAATTTTATATTTTTGAAATAATAATCTATTAGATCTATGATCATTGAAGTCTACTACAAGAAGTCCTTTTTTCTCTTTTAAGCTTGCTAATTGAGCCCATCTTGTTTTAGATACAATTACATTATAATAACTG
>JBIPPG010000321.1:0-3229 GCA_044368545.1 Chitinophagales bacterium
CGATGCAAATGGTGTCCTAAAAAGAGGTGCTCAAACGGCAAGCCAAACCAGTAAACTATTAAACTATATAGCTTTAGATGATGTAACATTGACGAATTCAACGTTCAATTCTACTACTTTGACCGATATGTTTTCGTATAATTATACACCCGTTTCATCCAATTCAAAAATTATTGTGGAATATCATAATCAAAATTATACATTGAGTGGTGTTTATAGCACTACTGCAGTTGACGATTGGGAAGCTTGGTTAGGAATTGGGTCTCAATTCCCTACAATTAATTATTGGGCTGCATCGAGTTTAGCGGGAGAAATGAATAGGTCAAGCACATTATTGCCCATAAAAGGAGTCTATACGAATGCTGGTACAGCGGCAATAACTATCAAATTACAAATTAAAAAAATCAATTCCGATGATACTCTTACGTTTAGACAAGCAAATGGTGGTTGGAATGGTTCTTTGACCATCCAAGAAATTGGAAATTAATCAATTGAAATTTTAAATATGCTTTGATTTGACAGAGAATTAAAGCATATTCTTTTAGCTGAAAATTATTTATATAAAATATAAAAATTAAAAATTATGAAAAAATTAAGTATTATTTTGATGAGTTTTGCTATTCTTTTGTCTTGTGGCAAAGATGAAGCAACATCCAATTGTGGATTTAATGAAGCCTCTTTCATTGGGAAATGGAAGGCTACAAAGGTAGTAATGAATGGAAGAGACACTACTAGTACATTATTTGCTATTTTACCTTGTTTCAAATCGTTGGTTACAGAATTTAAAAGTACAAAGATTGTGTCCCAAACCAATTCGGGCAAAGATATTTTAGGTATAGCTTGTGAGGTGGATGCGGACAAAAATTGGAAATTATTTACCGCTAATAATAAAAATTATATGGTAGTCTATGATGCCAATCAGAGCGATACTTCATTGATAGAAAGTATTTCGTGCTCAAATATTGTCACTACACAAAATCAAGTGACTGTATCACTTACAAAACAATAATATTAACTTTTAAAATCTATGTTTATGCCAAAATATGATTATTTTAATTTTAAGAAAATCCATATTGGATATGTACTAAAATCAATAGTTTATGAACGAAAACTTGAGGAAGAGGATGTCTTGAAATATTTCAAAATTACAAAAGAAACTTTGGATGAAATATACAATACTCGAAATGTAAAATTAGATGAGTTGCTGAAATGGTCTAAATTTTTGAGATTTGACCTTTTTCGATTATTCAGTATGCATTTGATGCTTCATCATGGAATTTCTATTACCAAATCTATGAAAGCAGATGGAAATGCGGGTATTTCCATTCGAAAGAATGTATATACTCAAGAAATTAAAGTATTTGTAGTGAATCAAATTAGAAATGAAGAAATATCGGTACCCGACGCAATCAAGAAATACTCTATCCCCAAAACTACGTTGTACAAATGGCTAAAACAAGTATCTTATGAAGAGCAATTGTCCTAATTATCATGCTATATATGCCGATTTGATAGCCTCCAAAGAAGGGGAAAAGCAAAAAGCTGATAACATTTTGAGTACTTTTAAATTCAATTCAGCATTGGATGTTTTGGAATTTAATAATTTACTTTTTCCAAATAAAAATTGTGAAACAGCATTGGCAAACCAGAAATTGAAATCATATACATTAGAAGATATTTCCCAAATTTTAAAGTATAAAAAAACGCAGAATTTATCTTTAAGAGAAATGGCTTATAAGTACAAGATTTCAAAGACAACCCTACTCAAATGGATGAAATTATTTGAAAATAAGGAAAAAGTTTGATTAAGTTAAACTAGTTTATTTTTTTAAAAACAATTTGAAAATTGACACAATTTAACGCTATTTAACATATTTTTGCCATTTCTTATGGGAATATTTTTATACATTTTTTATATATATTTATGCTTTTTGAATTAGTAATCTGATTATTAAAAATGAATTATAAATCTAATATACAATGAAAAAATTAACGAATTTATTAAAAACAAGAGTAATGGCTTATGATTTAAATAGCTTCTACTTTATCAGTTTGGCTATTTGTTTTGTTCACAGCTTTTTGTTTATTGCATTTTTAGAACCATTTGACTATTTTAGATTAAATGAATATCCAACTTATTACTATGCATTAGGATATGCTACTTTAAATTTTATTAATGAATTTATAATGATAGCGTTATTCTCAAAAGTATTTGTAAAGTTTTCAGAAAATTGGGTTTTTTGGAAAGATAGTATGTTTTGGTTAATAATGCTTGCAACGGTAACTATTTCGCAACTTGTGGCTATACATTATACAGATAATATTGCTATTACTTTTGCGAATTTTTTCAAAATGCTAAGTGTAATCATAGTTGTTGGGATTATACCATTCTTTGTTTTTGTAATTACCAAATTTGTAATTAGCAGAAAAAATCATATCAAGAAGTTTGATATGATAAATAAAAGTCTAAAGTATAAATTGAAAGTTTATAGTTATAATAATAAATCTAGTGATACCGAGTTTCATCTTGTGGGAATGAATAAAAATGATGTATTTAAATTCAAAGAAAAGGATTTTTTCTATGCCAGTTCTGATGAAAATTATGTTCATATTTATTTTGAATTTAATCATAAGATGGAAAAACTTACATTCCGAATTTCATTAATTAGTTTTATAAGACAGTTGTCGTCAAACGAAAATATTGTACAATGTCACAAATCGTATGTAGTCAATAAATCCAAAATTGTAAATATTAGCGGTACTACAAGAGGATATAAATTGTATTTGAAAAATATGGAAAATCCCATTCCTATTGGACTCAAATTTTATGATGAAATAGCAAATAAAATTACATTGGCTAAAAACTAGTTTTTTTAGTTTATTATTTTGTATTTTTGCTTATCTATATTCCAAAAAAAAGTATTGTATGAGCATCATTCCTATTCAAAATTATATAAACGGTAATCTTGTAGACGCTATTTCGGGCCAGGTTTTGGATAATGTAAATCCTGCTACAGGTCAGGTTTTTGCTACTATCCCCGATAGCGATTCCAACGATGTGCTCCACGCTATAGACGCCGCAAAAGCAGCGCAGCATGAATGGAGCAATATGCCTATGGAAACTCGATTTGATTGGATTATGAAAATTGCCAATGGTATCCAAGCTCGTTTTGATGAGTTTGTATTGGCAGAATCTACTGATAATGGTAAGCCTACGTGGTTGGCGGCT
>JBIPPG010000322.1:0-3227 GCA_044368545.1 Chitinophagales bacterium
ACTTTTTTTGATGTTACCGCTTTTAAGAAAAATTTAATTAGGGCAAATTCTTATGAATTGCCTTTTGGATTTGGACTGGGATTGGCTTATCGAGGCAAAAGTAGTATCCTCAACTTTTCGATGGGATATGGAAAATATAGCGAAAACCCTATAGAATTTAATAACGCAAAAGTACATTTTGGATATGTGGCGGTTTTTTAAGATACTGTTATTAATTCAATTAATTTCTGCCAATACATTATTTGCAAAAGATATTTTGTATGATAGAATTTTGAAGTATAATGATATCACAATAGAAAAAAAAGCTTTTAAAGTAGATTCGGCTAAAATCATAATGCCTATTCAATATTTTAATTCAGACTATTCTTCGCATTATGAGACACAAATAATTGTCAAAAAAGATATAAAGAAACATTACTTTCTTTTTTCAATTTTAATAACATTGTTAATTTTAACTTCAATCGTTAGATATTCTTTTGTAAATAACTTCAAATTTCAATTGAATAATTTTTTGAAAATCAAACTGAAAATAGCAGAAGATTTTGATTTTGGAATTTCTTTATACTTTTTTTTAACGTATACTTTTTGTATATTGTATTTGATTTATCTCATATTTAATGAGTTCTCAGGAGAGAAAAATATATTTGAAGAATCCAATTATTTAAAGTATTTGGTGTTTATCATATTTATTATATTCAAAAGTATTTTGCTTCAGCTTATATTTTATGTATTTGAATTAAAATCTGTAAAAACTATTACAAATTATATTAATTTAGATAGTATGATTCTAATAAGTTTGTTTTTATTACCACTATTTACTTTAGAATCAATATCTAATACACGCTTCAAAGAAGTGATTCTTTATAGCTCTATCGCTCTATTTTTGTTTTTTGAATTTTTTAGTATTTTAAAAAATTTAATCAATAATTTTGATTTTATTTATTCCAATTTTTTGAAGACTTTAATTTATTTCGTTACAATTAAAGTTTTACCCTTAATTTTGCTCGCTAAATTTTTACACATAATATAACAGAATGGCAAAAAAAACTACTGAAATTAATAAAGTTGTAAAAAACACAAAGTCATCCAAGGTAGATGATATATCAAAAAAAGAAGTGGTTAAAAGTGCGCCTAGCTCTAAAAAAGTGGATGCCAAAAAGGTAGAAAAGGTCACGCCAAAAGTAACTAAAAAAGCAGATTCTAAAGCAGATAGTACCAAAGTATCTTCAAAAAAAACAAAAGAAGAGACGACTTCATCTAGTGAATATGCATTAACTCCCAAAGAGTTAAAAACACTTCCTAAGAAAATTAAGAATGTATTAATTACTCAACCCGAACCTGTAGGAGAAAAATCGCCATACACAGAGTTGAGCAAGCGATATAAGTTGAAAATTACTTTTATGCCTTTGTTAAAGGTAGAAAGTTTGACACTAAGAGAATTTAGAAAAAATAAAATAAATATAGCCGAATTTACTGCGGTTATTTTTAATAGCAAGAATGCTATAGATTATTTCTTTAAAATTTGTGATGAAATGCGTCACAAAATGCCACAAGAAGCAAAATATATATGTTCTTCAGAGGCAATTGCATATTATCTTCAAAAATATATTCGATATAGAAAAAGAAAAGTAATCTATTCTAATGGTACTCCAGCTGATTTGCAAAGTATTTTGAAGAAGTTTCAAGCAAATGAAAAGTTTTTATTGCCTTGTTCTGCTGTTGGAATTGGAGTATTACCTACTTTTCTTAAACAGAATAAATTCAAATTTGCTGAAGCCGTTATGTATCGAATGGTGCCAAATGAAGAATTTAATGAAAAACATCTACAAAATGATATGATTACATTCTTTAATCCAGAAGGTGTAAAGGCTTTTTTCACCTTGTTTCCAGAATTTAAACAAGATCATATTGCTGTTGGTGCTTTTGGTGAAAGTACCCAAGTTCAATTAAAAAAACAAAAAATGGATGTTCACGCTAAAGCCCCTTTAGGTGAAGTAAAATCTATGGTTATGGCTATAGATAGGCTTTTTAGAGAGTATCCAGAATTAATAAAAAATTAATTTTTTTAAAAAAATATTAAAAAATATAAAATAAAATCATAAAAATTGACGTTATCTGAAAAAAAATAATTGCAATAAAAAAAAATAAGTTTATTTTTACACGTTCAATTTCTATTAAAAACAATTTAAAATTGTAAAAGATGAAACATTCGAAATTAAATTATGCATTAGGATTACTTGCCGTATTAGGGCTTATAACGTCTTGTGGTAAAGGCGGAGGAGGTGGTTCTTTCAAAGGTCAGTTAACTGGATCAGCAGGTCGTCCAGTATGGAGGGAATCGGTACCTTATGGTATGGTTACAATTCCAAGTGGTACACTTACATTAGGTTTAAGTGATCAAGATGTAACATTTGAGTTAACTGCTAGACCAAAGCAAGTATCTATTCATAGCTTCTATATGGATGCTACTGAAATCACAAATAATGAATATCGTCAATTTATTGATTATGTTAAAGATTCAGTTGCTCATACTATATTAGAGCATTTTGTTGAAACAAATGCGGATGCTGAAGTGGTTTCAGGTACACAACCTATTGATTGGAAGAAAAAAATTGATTATAAAAATCCTGAGGTTGCAAATCAACTAAATGCAATGTATTTATCACCTGATCAGTGGATTAATGGAAAAAAAGAAATTGATGTATCAAAATTGGTTTATAAATATGATTATTTAAAATATAAGCAAGCAGCATTTGCTAAATTTAATAGAAATAAAGATAGAAAACAATATATCAAAGCTGAGGCCGTAGATGTTTATCCAGATACAATGGTTTGGGTTAGAGATTTTACTTATTCATATAATGAACCTATGACTCGTCAATATTTTTCTCATCCTGCTTTTGATGATTATCCAGTTGTAGGCGTTAGATGGGAACAAGCTAATGCATTTACTCATTGGAGAACTCGTTTCTTGGAAGAGTATTTAACTTCAAAGAAAAAAACGATGATTGATCCATTTAGATTGCCTAGTGAACATGAGTGGGAATTTGCAGCTAGAGGTGGAAAGAAAAGCTCTCCTTATCCTTGGGGAGGTCCTTATACAAGAAATCAAAAAGGTTGTCTAATGGCTAACTTTAAGCCTGTAAGAGGAAACTATCAAGATGATGGTGGATTCTATACCGTAAGAGCAGACTCTTATAGGCTTAAAGTTAGCCATTAGACAACCT
>JBIPPG010000323.1:0-3226 GCA_044368545.1 Chitinophagales bacterium
ACGCGGTGCGAATAAAATTGGAAGTACGTTGAGAGGTATTTCACCAGCTTACATAGATAAGACGGGAAGAAATGCACTTAAAATTGGTGAAATTTTTGCAGATAATTTTAAAGAAAAATACGATGTATTGGTTCAGAAACATCTAGAAATATTAGCAGGAAGTGGCTACGAAGCCGATTATGCAGAGATGGAAAAACAATGGTTTGAAGCCTTAGAAGCCTTAAAAGCCTATCAGTTTATTGATGGAGAGTATTTTATCAATGAAGAACTCAAAAAAGGAAAACGCATTTTGGCAGAAGGCGCACAAGGCACTATGTTGGATGTGGATTTTGGGACGTATCCTTATGTTACCTCTTCCAATACCATTTCGGGAGGTGTGTGCAATGGATTGGGCGTAGCACCACAGCAGATTGGAGAAGTTTTTGGAATTATCAAGGCGTATTGTACCAGAGTAGGTTCTGGACCGTTTCCAAGTGAATTGTTTGATGAAAATGGCGCAAAGTTAAGCAAAGAAGGTAATGAATTTGGCGCAACTACAGGACGTCCACGTCGTTGTGGTTGGATAGATATATTGGCGGTAAAATATGCGTGTATGCTCAATGGTGTTACCCAATTGTGCGTTACCAAAGCCGATGTGTTGAATCATTTTGAAACAATATATGTAAGTAATACGTACACCGACGGTAAACAAGTGTATGACAAAATGCCAACGGTATTGACCGATGATCATAAAGCTGTGTTTGAAGCACAAGAAGGCTGGAATTGTGAATTGCCAAAAACCCAAGATTATAATCAATTACCTCAAGCTTTGAAAAATTATATTTCATATTTGAATAAAACGATAGAAGTGCCTATAAAAATGCTTTCCGTAGGACCTGAGAGAGACGATTTATTTTTGTTGTAGGATTATACTTTAATTAAAGTAAAATGATTGTCAAATAATATATATTTGACTTAAATGACAATTGATGAATTGATGAAGCGTTTGGAAGCACTTGAAGCTAAGATGAAGAAAATTTTTAAATCAAGAAATTACTTTAAAAAACAAACTCGGGCTAAATACAAGCTTTTTTCTTATATTTGCAGTCAATTTTTTTTAGAAAATTAGTGCTAGATTATGTTTGAAAATTTACAGGACAAATTAGAGTCCGCGTTTAAAACCCTCAAAGGACAAGGAAAAATTACCGATATCAACGTAGCGGCTACCGTTAAAGAAATACGTAGAGCCCTTGTAGATGCGGATGTTAGCTATAAAGTTGCCAAAGATTTTACCGATAAAGTTCGTACCGAAGCCATGGGCAAAGGGATTCTTACGGCGGTTTCTCCAGGGCAGATGATGGTAAAAATCATGAACGATTCCTTGACCGAATTGATGGGAAGCACACAATCCGATATTAATTTAACGGGAAAACCTTCTATTATTTTGGTGGCTGGACTTCAAGGTTCGGGTAAAACTACTTTTACGCACAAATTGGCCTATTTTCTCAAAAATAAAAAGAAGCTCAATCCTATCATGGTTGCCTGTGACGTTTACCGTCCTGCCGCTATGGAGCAGTTAAAAACCTTGGGAGAAAAGATTGGTGTACCTGTTTTTATGGATATTGAGAATAAAAATCCATTGGATATTGCCGAAAAAGCCTTGGCTTTTGCCAAACAAAATAGCCATAATGTTGTGATTGTGGATACTGCGGGACGTTTGGCTGTAGACCAAGCCATGATGAAAGAAATTTCGAATCTAAAAAAAGCATTGAATCCATCGGAAACCCTTTTTGTAGTGGATAGTATGACTGGACAAGATGCCGTAAATACAGCCAAATCCTTCAATGAAGCTATTAATTTTGATGGGGTAGTGCTTACCAAATTGGATGGTGATACCCGTGGTGGAGCGGCACTAACGATTCGTTATATAGTAGAAAAGCCGATTAAATTCATTTCACAAGGCGAAAAAGAAGATAGCCTCGATTTGTTCTATCCCGATAGAATGGCGAACAGAATCCTAGGTATGGGAGATATTGTGTCGTTGGTAGAAAAGGCACAAGAGCAGTTTGATGCTAAAAAAGCGGCTGAATTATCTAAGAAAATTGCCAAAAATAAGTTTGATTTTAATGATTTTATGGATCAATTGAATCAAATCAAAAAAATGGGAAATATTAAAGATATTCTCAAAATGATTCCAGGTATGAGTTCGGCAATGAAAGATATCGATATTGATGAAACGGCATTTAAGAAAATAGAAGTACTTATCCAAAGTATGACGCCAAAAGAAAGAGAAAATCCAGAAATTTTGGATACACGAAGAAAAAATCGTATTGCTAAAGGCAGTGGACAAGGCATTGAACAGCTCAATCGCTTTTTGAAACAGTTTGAACAAATGCGAAAAATGATGCGTCAAATGCAAAATATGCAACCAGGAAAAAGATAAAAATCAAAAAATAAATTTATTTTCTCAATAAAATAGTAAATTTGTAAACCAAAAAAATTAAAAATCAACATAATAATATAAATTGATCGTATGGCAGAAAGATTGAGCTTACCTAGAATGAGCGACACCATGGAAGAAGGTGTAATAGCAAATATATTGATAAAAGAAGGCGATGTAATCAAAGCGGGAAGTGTAATAGCTGAGGTGGAAACCGACAAAGCTACTATGGACCTTGAAAGTTTTCAAGAGGGAACGGTATTATATGTAGCTGCAAAAAAAGGAGAGAGTATTCCTGTAAATGGACTTATCGCTATTTTGGGAAAGAAAGGCGAGGATTATCAAGCCCTTTTGAGCGATGCAGCCCCAGCCAAAGCAGAAACAGCTGCTCCAGTAGCAGAAGAAAAAGCTACTCCAAAAGCAGAAGCGCCAAAAGTGGAAGCTAATGTTGTAGCGAATACAGATAATAGAGTTAAAATTTCTCCTTTAGCTAAAAAAATGGCCGAAGAAAATAATGTATCGGTAAATGGATTGGCGGGAAGTGGCGATGAAGGTAGAATTACCAAAAAAGATATTGAAGAAGCGTTGAAAAATGGTGGAAATACTTCATCGGCTTCGGTTTCTACCGCTATGGTTCAGAATCTTCCAATTGGTTTAGAAAGCTACGAAGAAGTGCCAGTATCTCAAATGCGAAAAGTAATTGCTAAAAGATTGGCGGAAAGCATGTACACAGCGCCTCATTTCTATTTGACTATTGAGGTGAATATGGATGAAGCAAAGAAAGCACGTGAGCAAATGAATGCTTTT
>JBIPPG010000051.1:0-11221 GCA_044368545.1 Chitinophagales bacterium
CCCTGGAGTGAGCTGGAAAATGAGTAAATACGAAATAACGGTTGGCGAATATTTGGCTTTTTGCAAAAAAGTGAATAAATACTGGCCTGAATGGTTAGAACAAGGCAATCCATTTAATATTTACACAGGTTCAAATACAAATTATAAAGAAAAGGGAATTTCTGAATTGATGTTTGATAGACCCATAATGGGGATTTCTTGGGAAGATGCCGTAGCTTTTTGCGATTGGGTAGGAGGAAGACTCCCTACAGCAGATGAATGGGATTATGCTGCATCGGTTAATGAGAATAAAACGTATGCTGGGAGCAATCAATTAGATGAAGTGGCCTGGTATTATGCCAATAGTAGATTGATTCCCGAAAGTGTTGGGCAAAAAAAACCAACTTTATATGGACTATATGATATGACGGGAAATGTATGGGAATGGACGAGTAGCGCTATAGGTAATGAACGATTGTGCAAAGGCGGAAGCGTAGTAAATGTATCATGGAAATGCAAGGTTTCAAACTGGGAAAGTAGACATTTTAAACACAAACGATTTGATCTTGGATTTAGAGTATTGTATCCTTAAATTCAAATAATTGAAAATTAAATTTAAACAAAAAAAAAGAAACAATTATATTTGCACCCTTTTAAAAAAACTAAATAGAAAATGGCAGTAATATCAAAGATTCAAAAACATTCATACATATTAGTAGGTCTAATTGCGCTTGCATTGATTTCATTTTTATTCATGGATATCAGTGGCAATGCTAATTTGATTAGTCAAGGTATGAATTATGTGGGGAAAGTTAATGGCGAAAAATTAGGTTATGAAGCATTTGATGATGAGTACAAAAAACAAGAAACATCTTATGTACAAATGAAAGGTGGTCAAGCATTGACAGATGTAGAACAACAAAGTTTGAAAAATCAAATTTGGAATAATTTTATCAATGAGCATGTAATCTCAAAAACATTTAATGATTTGGGAATCATAGTTTCGGCAAAAGAAATGATAGAATTGACTATGGGACAATTTGCCGATGAAAATGTAAAGCAAATTCCAGCATTTAAAAATGCACAAGGACAATTTGATCCTATGTTGGTTGGAAATTTTATTAAAAGTTTGAATCAAGATGAGCCCAATACGGCTCCAGGAACGAAGAGAAAACAATGGTTGGAGTTTGAAAAAAGCATAAAAGAAAGTAGAAAAATGCAAAAATTCAATTCATTAGTATCAAATGGCTTGTATTTGCCTTCTTGGTTAAATGAATTTGAAATGGGATTGTTTGACAAAAAAGTTTCTATGAATTATGTTTTTGTTCCTTTTACATCTATCAATGATAAAGATGTAAAAATTACAGATGATGAATTGAAATCTTATTTTGATAAAAACATAAATAAATTTTCAAGTCCACAAGAAGTAGTAAGTGTTAATTATGCTGTATTTCCTTTGAAAGCATCTACTCAAGATTCATTAGAGTTAATCACAAAATTTGCAAGTAGAATTGAAGAAATGAAAACTACTACAAATGATACAAACTTTATGAGAAGTTATGCGGATAGAGGATACGATGCTAATTTCTACAAAAAAGAAGATTTGGCTAAATATACAAATGCGGATGAAATTTTGGCAGCGGCTCCAAAAACTGTAGTTGGTCCTTTCATTGATAAAGATAATTTCAAAGCGGTAAAAGTATTGGCAAAAAGAAATATCTCAGATTCGGTAAAAGTAAGAGAAATAGTAATTTCTTTCCAAGATGCTATGCAAAGTCAAGATGCTGTAGCCAAAAGAATGAAATTGGTAGATAGCGTATTCAAAGCATTGGATACATTGAACCAAAATTTTGATCAAATAGCGGCTACTTTTTCAGCAGATAAAGGTCAAAGCCCTGCAAAATGGATATACAAACAACAAAATATGTGGCCAATGGAAATATTCAATACCGGTGGTTCAAAAACATATTTCAAAGCAATATCAGAAAGAGAAGCTATGGTGAGAATTTTGAAAGTAGAGTCTTATCCTGCTACTATTCCTGCGGTACAATTAGGCGAAATTTCAGCTCCTTTTGCTCCATCTTCTGAAACTCAAAATGCTATCTATGCACAAGCAAATGAGTTTAAATCAAAAGTAACTTCACCAAAAAGTTTTGAAAAAAATATTACTAAATACGCAGGTGCTTATACAAATGCTGCTTATGTAACTCAAAATGATTTTACAATCGGTGGTATAGAAGGAAATGCAAGAGAAGTGATTCGTTGGGCATTTAACAGTGAGTATAACGAAGTTTCTAGTTTGTTTACCGTAGGAAATTTCTATATTATTGCTAGCAATAATGGAAGTAGAAACAAAGATAAAGTTTCTTTTGAAATGGTAAAAGACGATGTGAAAAAAATGTATATGCAAGAAGCAAAAGCAAAACAAATCAAAGAAAAAATGAGTTCTTCAAATTCTTTGGAAGAAATAGCTAGTAAATTTGCAACGACTGTAGGCGCTACTGATAGTGCTACGTTCTTGAATTCATCTTTCAGCGGATCTGCTGAGCCAGGCGTTGTATTGAGTGCAATTCAATCTAAATTAAATCAAGTATCTAAAGGAATCAAAGGCTTCAACGGTGTATTTGCAATAAAACCTACAGCAGTGGTAAAAACAAATGTAAATCCAAGTGATATGTTGAATATTAAATCTTCTATTGAACAATCATTTAAAAATACAAAAGGAATTGTTGAAGGAATGATTGAAAATGCTAAAATTAGCGACAATCGTGTTAATATATTTTAATTGATTATATTGTTTTTAATATGAAAAAGTGAGATTTTTTAATCTCACTTTTTTTTTGTCCATTTGAAAATAAGAATTATTATTGACAATTGTAACATGAACTGAATCCAAAGCATTATTTTTAAATAATTAGTATTGTATTCAAAAACTATTTTATGATTGTGCGGAGCTACTATAGCCGCCATAAGCCCATTAGATTTTTTATATATAACCGCTGGTTTATCATCAATTTTTAACTGCCAATTGGGATGGTATACTTGTAACAAATTTAGGGTATCACTCTTATTTATATCACATTTAGCTTCAAAATAATTGGGAATCATAGCAATTATTGTTGGCATTTTTTGAAGAGAATCCGAAAAATAAAAAACAGGATGATTCATAGTCTTTTTTCGGTCAGTAGATTTTTCAAATAGTTCAAAATTCTTTAGCTGAAAAGGATTGTATCCGTCGTCTGTTATAATTTTTAAAAAGAGACTCTGATTAGAAGCGCTTGGGTGAAATTCTTCTTTATAAGTAGTCAACTCCGATAGTTTTTGATTCTGAGTGTTTGGGAAGTTTTTTGGGCTGTTTTGTAATGCAGTTGCCATAGAATCAAACTTCGTTTGAGATATTATTGTACCACTTATATTGAGTTGTGCAGCTGCATATAAGTCTAGGATTACAATTCCTAGTAATAAAATATTTCGATACTCTGAAGTTGAATAAAAAATATAAAAAAATAATGCTAAAAAGAGGCATTGAATAGTCGATTGAAACAAAAGACGAGTATTGAAATTTTCAGAAAATTCAAAAATATCAGGTTTACTAAAATCCCATATATGGAATAATTCAAATCCGCCATTATTGAAAATTCCCCAAATAAAGGCAATTCCAGATAGTAAGATTAGTATTGTAATTGTAAAACGAATACTTCTATTTCTATTAACGCTTT
Organism: Chitinophagales bacterium; assembly: GCA_044368545.1. Lineage (GTDB taxonomy): Bacteria > Bacteroidota > Bacteroidia > Chitinophagales > JADJOU01 > CHPMRC01. The sequence continues at coordinate 3,699 of JBIPPG010000051.1, forward strand.
TAAATTCTATATAGTTTTGAAATCCTTGAGCGGATATTATTAATAAACACACAATGAAAAATATTCTGAAAACACTGGGAAAGCGAAATAAATTCATTAAAGGGATATGATGATAAATCCATAATCGAACGGGAGCGTATTCTCCAAAAGATGCAAATAAACAAATGCTTCCAATAATTATCCAAAAGTACTTGTTTGTCCATTTTGAAAAAATGATTCCTATGGGAAATAGAATCACTGTAAATAAACCACTATAAATATTTGTCATTGAAATATCGGAAGGAATATACGTAGATTTAATAGCCGTAAGAAAAGGCCAAATAAGAGACGATAATGCAATGGGTGGAAAAGGCATATAGAGCGATTGCTCAGGAGATATGCCTTGCCCTCGTGTAATTAATGCTTGATTTTCAATGATTGAAAAAAGATACCCTGCCGAAATGATTATAGTTAGAATACCACTAATGAATAATAGGGAAATAATTTTGAATAATCTTGATGGATTTTCCCATAATTTTTGGCTAAAAACTTCATTCAAAAAATACAATGCAAGGATATACCCCAGAATTATAATTAATGATGGGTATCCTCCCATTAACATTAAGCTTAAAAATAAACTTAACGCTAACCCATATCGATATTCTTGTTTTTCAATTAATTGAATGAAACAGCCCAATATCCAAGGAATGTAGCATGCGCCAATCACATAAGTAAAATGCTGTGCATTTCCAATAAAAAAACCACCTACTTGATAGCTCAATGCAAAAATAATGGCAGGATATAATTGAATTTTGAGACTACGCAATAGATAATAAAACCCAAAACCTGCTAAGATTATATGAAATAGAAACTCTATATGCAAATCATAAAGACTATAGCCATTAAAACCAAGAATCCAAGTACATGGATACCAAAAACCACTTTGTGGGTCGGCATGAATAGGATACCCCAAATAGATGTATGGATTCCACCAAGGGATTATGCCATGAGAGATAGATTCGCCAATGAAATATCGAAATGGAAAATATTGATCCATCATATCAAATTTCATAGTGTACTGAAAAAGACTGATTTGCCATAAGCAAATAATAGGGATAACGATAAGTAGCATTTTTGCAAAAAATCTTTTATCCAAATTTTTGTAAAAGTTCTCTATTCTTGAAACCATTTGGATTTTTTGCTAAAACTTATTTTAAAAGGTGTTATCTTCTTTTGGATTTTCTTGAAGCCCAATCTCGCATATTGAGTACAAACGTAATTTGATGTCCTATACTAACAGCAGATAGTTTGGAGAAAGAATATCCCAATTCATACTTGCGGCTATATATTCCAAAACCTAATGCTAATCCCGGAATTCCTCTATAGTTTGAAAAGGTCAATTCTTCGGCTCGTCTACAATCATAGCTAAATCCTGCCTTAAAACCTGTGCCTATTAAGAATTCGCCAGAAAACACAAAATGACTCATTACACTAGACATAAAACTATTATCAGTACCAATATAGGGGTCAAATGCCCATATTTGAGTATTTAAAGCATTCACGGTAGTACTGGCATCTGATTTGAAAAGATTGTGTGCCATTATTGTATAGCGAAAAGGTAATTTAGATAATCGTTTACTAAAAGCAATTTGAGCATCAAAAGGCATTGCTGCAGTTGAGCCTCCTGTACTTATAAATTGATATCCCATATTTTTGAGCAAGAAAGCAACTTGAATATTTCTATCATCATCGGAATATAAAACGGATGCATCAAATGCTATTCCCACATTATTTGCCAAATAATAATTACCATAAGCAAGTTTTGCGGAGGCTCCAAAATGATAATCGCCAAATTGTTTTTTTGTGGAAATGTAAAATGAACTTTCTACGGGTGTAAACTTTTGAAGTGCATTGCCTTCAATATCCACACTTCTTTGCTCGGGATAGGCTATAAAATTCCCACCAAACATAAGCGGTACATCCCATTTATTATTCCAAGTGACATAGCTAATATTAGAATATATAGAAGAGAAATAAAAATTAGACGAAGCTAATATTTTTCCAATCATATCATTATTAAGTAAAGCCGGATTGGAACCCGCTAAAGAAATATCTGCATCATAAGAAGCTATTGCACACTTATTTAAGTATTGATGTCTTGAAGAATGAGGGATATTTAGAAAACTAAAATTGGATTCTCTAGAGAAATCTTGAGAGTAACTCATTGAAAATTCAAAAAATAGAATAAAGAAAAATAAGTATTTTCTCAAAATTAAGGTGTTTTTTTCATTTTTATAAACACACAATAATAGTAAAAATTGTGTATTTCAATCTTTTTTTTATTTTTTAGGAAACTAATAACCTTATAAAGTCTGATAGTTGCAAAAATTTAAGAATTTTTAACATTTAAATATTTTAAAACATCTTACTTTTGTGTCGTTAAATTAACTATATATCAATTATTAAAAAATAAAATTATGAGTAAGAAAAGATTAATGTTAGTAGAAGATGATGTCAATTTGGGAAATTTGATTTTTGACAATCTTGAAATTAGTGATTATGAAGTGACTCTTTATAGAAATGGAGAAGAGGCATGGAATAATTTTGAAAAAGGAAAATTTGATATGCTATTGTTAGATATCATGATGCCAAAACGTGATGGATTGAGTTTAGCAAAAGAAATTAGAAAAGTAGATTTGTCTATTCCAATTATTTTCTTAACGGCAAAAAGCTTAAAAGAAGATAAAATTCAAGGATTTAATGTAGGTGCAGATGATTATTTGACCAAACCATTTGAAATGGAAGAGTTAACGGCAAGAATGGAAGCTATTTTTAGAAGAGCTCAAAAAGGAATCAATGTAGATGGCGTAAAAGAGTTTAAATTGGGCAAATATATGTTTAATTTGAACAATAGAACATTAATAGGAGGCAATGAATCACATAAATTAACAACAAAAGAAGCGGGACTTTTGGAGCAATTATGTATACAACAAAATGGTATATTGACTAGAGAAATAGCGCTTAAAGCGGTATGGGGTAGCGATAACTATTTTACAGGAAGAAGTATGGACGTATACATCACCAAAATTAGAAAATATTTGAGTGGAGATCCTACGATTGAAATTCAAAATATTCATGGAGAGGGATACAAATTAGTGATCAATTCGTAACATAATAATAGTTTTTTGGTTTAGTTTAAGTGCTTCACAATTATGTGGAGCATTTTTTTTGTACTATTTTTGTATTGATAATCAATGCTTTTTTGGATATAAAATAAAATAAATTGAAAATAAATCATATTAATTAAAAAAAATAAATTACTTTTGCAGTCCAATTTTTAAAACGACTAAATTTATATTATTGTGAAGCAGTTAAGTTATAGAACTCAATTTGTAAGTAAGAAAGCTCATAAGAAAGAGTGGTACATTATAAATGCAGAAAATCAAACAGTAGGTAGAATGGCTACTCAAATCGCTAGTATATTGAGCGGTAAGCACAAGCCTTCTTACACTCCAAATGATGATGCAGGTGATTTTGTTATTGTAATCAATAGCAACAAATGCACATTTACAGGAAGAAAGTGGGATCAAAAGATCTACACACGTCACACAGGATATCCAGGTGGACAAAGAATGATTGCAGCAAAAGATTTGAATGTAAAAAATCCAATTGCAATTATTGAAACAGCCGTAAAAGGTATGTTGCCTAAATCAAAATTAGGTAGAGCTATGTACAAAAAATTATTTGTATATGCAGGCGCAGAGCATCCACACGCTGCTCAAAAAGCATTAGAGATTAAAATTGAATCAAAATAATTATAATTTAAAATAATGGCAAAAACAAACAATATATCAGTAGGTAGAAGAAAAGCTTCCATAGCTAGAGTATATTTGAAAAAAGGCTCTGGAAATGTTTTGGTAAATGGAAAAGATTACAAAGCTTATTTTTCATTGAGTTTTATGCAAGATAGTTTGATGACTCCACTTAGAGTATTGGAACAAGAAGGTCAATATGACGTTTTTGTAAATGTACAAGGTGGTGGTATCAAAGGTCAAACAGAAGCAGTAAGACTTGGATTGGCAAAAGCATTAGTTGTTGAAAATCCAGATAATAAACCAGCGTTGAAAAAAGAAAGATTGATGACTCGTGATGCACGTGTTGTAGAGCGTAAGAAAACTGGTTTACGTAAAGCTCGTAAGAAAGAACAATATAGCAAACGTTAAGATTTTTTTTTATCTAAAATTATTAAAATTCAAAATAGAGATATAATGGCATCAATAGATCAAAAAGCAATGTTGGAAGCTGGAGTTCATTTTGGACACTTAAAAAAGAAGTGGAATCCAAAAATGCTTCCTTATATATTTGCAGAAAGAAAAGGAATACATGTAATAGACCTAAATAAAACTGCTGAAAAATTAGAACAAGCAGGACAAGCAATGAAACATATTGCTAAAAGTGGTCGTCAAATTTTATTTGTAGCTACAAAAAAACAAGCAAAAGATATCGTTAAAAATGCAGCTATGAGCTGTAATATGCCTTTCATTACAGAAAGATGGTTGGGTGGTATGATGACAAATTTTACTACGATCCGTAAATCTGTAAAGAAAATGCAAAGCATTGATAAAATGTTCAAAGACGGAACTGTAAATAATATTACAAAAAAAGAAAGATTGATGCTTTCTCGTCAAAAAGACAAATTAGAGATTGTTTTGGGTGGAATCGCTAATATGATGCGTTTGCCAGCGGCAGTTTATGTAGTAGATATTTCGCATGAAGATATCGCTATCTTAGAGTCTAAAAGATTAGGTTTAACTACTTTTGGAATCGTAGATACAAACTCAGATCCAAATAAAATCAACTTTGCAATACCAGGTAATGACGATAGTTCAAAATCAATTGAATATATCACTAATTATTTAGTAGAGTGTATCAAAGAAGGATTGGCTGAAAAAGCAAATCACGTTTCAGAAGAAGAAACTGAAGAAACAGAAGTAGTAGTGAAAAATTCTAAAAGAACAAAAGTTGTAGAAGAAGAAGCTACTGCAGAAGTTGAAACAGCTGAAGTTGCTACTGAAGAAGCTCCTTCTGAAGAATAATTTTTAAGAAAATAAATTAATAGAGAATAATTTAAATTAATCATGGCAGAAATTACAGCAGCAGACGTAAAAAAATTGAGAGATACCACAGGTGCGGGTATGATGGATTGTAAAAAAGCATTGACTGAATCTAATGGCGATTTTGATGCAGCAGTAGATTACCTTAGAAAAAAAGGTGCTAAAGTAGCTGAATTAAGAGCAGGAAGAGATGCTAATGAAGGAGTAGTTTATATTTTGACATCTCCAGATAATAAATTTGGAATCATGGTACAAGTAGGTTGTGAAACAGACTTCGTATCAAAAAATGAATCTTTTGTTTCTTTTGCAAAATCTATTGCAGAATTGGCATTGAACAACAAAATCAAAAATGTAGATGATTTGTTGGCTGCTTCTTTGGATGGAGTTTCTGTAAAAGAAAGAATTGATGAAAAAGTAGGATCAATAGGAGAGAATATCTCTATTCAAAATTATACTTCTATTGAAGGTGAGTGTATTGCAACATACAATCACAACTTTAGAGTAGGTGTAATGGTAGCTTTGAACAAATCAGGTGATGATAAATTCAGCGCAGTAGGAAAAGACTTAGCTATGCAAATTGCAGCTATGAAGCCTGTAGCGGTAGATGAAACATCTGTTACTGAAGAGCAAAAAGAAAGAGAAATGGCAATCGCTAGAGAAAAAGCTTTGGCGGATGGCAAACCTGAAAATATGATTGAGAAAATTGCTGAAGGTGCTTTGAACAAATTCTACAAAGAATTTACTTTGTTGAAACAAGATTATATCAAAGATCCAAAGAAATCAATTGCTCAATTATTGAAAGAAACTGATTCTGATTTAGTCGTTACTTCTTTTGTAAGATCAGAGCTAGGCGCTAAATAATTCTAGTATTTAAAGAAAATAATGAAGCCCAAATGTTATGTTTGGGCTTTTTTTTTAGAATAAAAATTGAATATATGAAAAAATTAGTTTTAATAGGTCTTGGAATTGTTTTGTTTCAAATCTATGCTTGCAAAGGCTCTTTGGCAGATAGGCCTACAAATGAGATTTTGAGAGATACGGTTTTGTTTCAGAATCCTACTACTATTTCGTTTCAAGATACTTTGTTGGATTTAGGTGAGGTGAAAGAAGGTACAAAGGTAGATTTTAAATTTGTTTTTACCAATACGGGTAAGTATGCATTACTTTTGCATAGTGTTAAGCCTAGTTGTGGCTGTACTGTAGCGGATTATCCCAAATATCCAATTTCTACAGGTAAATCAGATACCATTAAAGGTTCATTCAATAGCGAAGGTAGACTGGGAAGTCATGAGAAACATATAGAAGTGGTGAGTAATTCAGAAAGAAAAGTAAATACATTAATTTTTAAAATAAAAGTAAAATAAAAAAATCATGAATACATTGACAATATTTTTGCAAGCAGCACAAAGTGGATTTCCAGATATGACTATCATTTTTTTAATGATGGGTATCTTTTTAGTAGTTCAATTTATTATTGTAGGACCAAGACAGAAAAAGAAAGAAAAAGAGCAATTGGCTTTTATTGAAAATTTACCTGTAGGTTCCAAAATGGTTACGGCTAGTGGAATACATGGGAAATTTTTGAGAATAGAAGATAATACGCTTATTTTAGAAATTGACAATGGAGTGAAAATCAAGATTGAGAAAAATTATATCAATTATGATTTGACCAAAGCTGTTAATGGTTCTACTGAAGTTAAAAAATAAGATTTGGCTATTTTTATTGATTTTGAAAATGCTAAACATTTTCACAATTTAGAAGTATCGAATTCCAATGAATATTTTAAAAGGGTATATCATTTTATTCAGCTTTTTTCCAATAAAAATGCACCATTAACAATAAAAACTTCGGGATCTACTGGAATTCCAAAAGAAATACATTTTACAATGAATCAAGCATTTGAGAGCGCTAAACTTTCAAATGCTTTTTTTAATTTAGATAGTAATTCCATACTTTTGTTACCAATGAATATAGATTTTGTGGGTGCAAAAATGCTATTGGTACGAGCATTTGTGGCAAAAGCTAAAATATGGGTTGTAGAACCTAGTGCCAATGTGTTTGAAAATGTTCCTTCAAATGTTTTGTTTGATTTCATTGCCCTAACGCCTTATCAATTATTGTCTACTCTTGATAAAACCCCGCTATTTTTTAGACAAGTAAAAAAATGTTTGATTGGTGGAAGTGCTATTTCAAATGAATTGTTTCGAAAAATTGAAAATTTATCTACAGATTGTAAATTCTATGAAAGTTTTGGTATGTCCGAAACCTTGAGTCACTTTGCTATCAAAAATATAGGTAACAATGAAGATGTTTTTAGATTAATTGATGGCTATCAAATAGACGTATCTAGTGAAGGTCAGTTGAGTGTTCAATGTCCATTTTTGGACAATAAAGTTATCTCAAATGATATAGTAGAATTGTTTGATGAT
>JBIPPG010000052.1:0-11213 GCA_044368545.1 Chitinophagales bacterium
ATGTAGCTTATATAAAACAATGATTGACAACAAACTATAATTTTTCCAAGCATTGAAATGGGATAAAAATCGCCCAAGCCGATAGTGGATGTGAATACAAAACTAATGTAAACGGCATCCATAAAATGGGAAAGTTCTTGATTGAAATAATTTCCAATATAGTGGATATAAGCAAAGGTAAAAACAACTTCCAAATAATTGAAAAAAACGAGAATATTCGTTCGTTTGAATCCACTTTGGCTAATGATATGGTCCGATGCAAAAATTTGAATAGGAATATATGAAATAGTCTCCAACATTAGATAAATAGATATTCCCAACCAAATAGGATTATGAATTTGATTGAAAATTAACAGTAAAAAAGGTAAAAACGTCTTAAATATTACAAAAATATCTATGGCTATTATTTTGGCCGCATAACCATATTTCTCAAAAAAATGTTTGATATACATGCCTGGAAATAAAAAAGGGGCTATTGCCAGCAATAATCTTACCATTCGCTCTATTCCAACATCTTCATAGCTTTCATTATTCCATATCGATTTTAAATTCTTAACCTGCAATTGTATCGATTTTCTATCATGGGTATATATAGATTTATTTTTTCCAAAAAAGAATTTAGATACAACTTTTTTCATCAGTTTTTATTATTCAAAATCGAATGAACGTGTTTTTCTATATTATTTGAAATGACATCCGTAGGAATATCATTGCTGTCAAAATTAAAAGGGTCTTCAATTTCTTCGGCTATCACTTCAAGGCTGGCAATTATATAAAACACAAATACAACAAGTGGTACACTCCAATATCCAATAGTTAGACAATATCCAATAGGCATTGTCATAATATAAAAAAAGATAAATTTTTTGATAAACAACGAATACGAGAATGGAATAGGTGTATTTTTGATTCGTTCACAGCCGCCACAAACTTCCATAAAATTTTTCAGTTCATTTTCGATAATTCGCAACTCCGCATCACTCATTTTTTTGAGTCGATAGAGCGCTATCAATCGTTGATAAATAGAATTGGTGCAACTTATGGGAGTATGCTCTGCCCTATTGGGAATATTCAAATCCTTGAATTCATTGGAAGAAATCATAATTCGAGTATCTTCGCTAGACAAATGAGACTTGAGCAAATGCGCAAAAAGCGAAATACTCCTTGCAAAATAAGTCCTATTTTCAATATCATTTTCATCTAAAATTGCATCCAACTTCATAGCAAAGTTTCGGCTGCAATTTGTAAGACTTCCCCATAATTTTCGGCCTTCCCACCATCTATCATAGGCGGTATTGGTTCTAAAAACCAAAAGCATAGAAAGCACAAAACCCAACAAAGTATGTATTAATGTAACATTTTTTATAGGAGCATCTTGTGAAAGATTAAAAAATTCTTTTTCCAAATAGGTGATAACTAAACAATACACTCCCAAGAAAACCATCATCTTGTACAATTCTTTGAATGTGTCTTCTTTATGAATTTTGAATATAAAGGTAAACCAATCTTTGGGATTATATGTAATCATATATTACATTTTTTCAGGTGATTTAATTCCAAGCAAATGCAATGATTTTTTTATAAAGAAATTGGATGAATAGGTCAAATACAATCTAAAATTCTTACTATCTTTATCTTCTACATTCAATATTTGATGTTTGGTATAAAAACGATTAAACAATTTGGCTAAAGTGAGAACAAATTGAGCAATTTCAGTAGGATCGTACTGCGATGCTGCAATGTGAAGTACTTTATTGAACTGAGCGACATGAATCAGCAAATCCTTTTCTTCTTTTTCCATACTTGCAGGGATTTCCGAAGGGGAAAACGTATAATTTTCTTTATTAAGAATAGCCTGAGTACGCACAAAACTATACTGAACAAATGTACCTGTATCGCCCTGCATATCTACCGATTCTACTGGATCGAAAGGAATCGATTTTTTTAAATTGACTTTCAACATTCCAAATCGTAACGCTCCTAATCCAATAGTTTTTGATAATTCTTGAAGATATTCATCCGAAAAATGATTCGCTTTGCCACTTGCCATTGTTTGATTTTTTGCTTCTTCTATCGTAGCTGCAATAATGTCATCGGCATCTACAGCCGTTCCCTCACGCGATTTGAATTTGCTACCATCTTTGCTCACAACCATTCCATAAGACATATGATGAATCGATTTTGAAAAATCCATATTCAATGCTTTACAAATTCCTTGTAATACTTTGAAATGATAATTCTGTTCATCGGCCACAACATAAATCATTCGATCCATTTTAAAATCGTCGTAGCGTTTTTTAATCAAAGCCAAATCTTGAGTAATGTATATAGAAGTGCCATCGGCACGTTGCACTATTTTTTCATCCAATCCCTCAGCAGTCAAATCTATCAAAAAAGCACCTGTTTCATCTTTTTTGAACACACCCTTTTCATACCCAGCCTGAACTATTTCTTTTCCATTAAGATATTCCTGACTTTCGTAATATTCTTTTTCAAAATCGATTTCCAATTCATCAAAAGTAGTTTTAAAACCATCATAAACCCAGCCATTCATTTTCTGCCACAACGCAATAGTTTCCTCATCACCACGTTCCCATTTTCTAAGCAATTCTTCGTTGGCTTGAGTTATTGGCGCTTGTTTTTCAGCCGTTTTTTTATCCAATCCTTTTGCGATTCCTTCTTCTATTTGAGCTTTGAGTACTTCGGCAAATTTCACATAATAGTCCCCGACAAAATGATCGCCTTTTTTACCCACACGCTCAGGCGTAGCGCCATTTCCATATAATTGATACGCAATGATACTTTTACAAATAGCGATTCCTCTGTCATTATTGATATTAACTTTATGAACGCTGTGTCCAGCTTCTTGAAGAATTCGCCCCATTGAAAATCCTAAAAACAAATTGCGCAAATGCCCAATATGCAAGGGTTTATTGGTATTAGGCCCACAATACTCAAGTACAATATTTTCGGGGTGAGCTACTTTTTCAATTTGTAACAAATTGCTATTTATCTCTTGCCAAGATTTAGCACTTAGATTGATATTCAAAAAACCTTTAATCACCTCATACGAAGCTGCAAAATTCTTTTCTACCATCCATTCTCCCAAAACTTGAGCCATTTCTTCTGGATTTTTCTTAGCCATTTTGGCCAAAGGAAAAACCAAAAGCGTAAGATTTCCTTGATGCTCGGGGTTAGTAAGTTCAAAATGCAACGGAACCTGTCTTATATCCCCTTCCACAAGTGTTTGAAGATACGAATACAGTTCATTTTTGAGTTTATTGATAAAAAGTTGCATAGCTGAATAGATTAAACTACAAAAATAACTTAATGCTACCAAAATCATTTAAAAAAATAATAAATAAGTCAAAATAGCTTACTTTTGTAAGCAACAAACCAAATTAAAAAAAATGAATAAAGAAAATATGAGCCCCGAAAGTTTAATGATGACTTTTGGCTACAATCCAGAATGGAGCGAAGGTAGTGTAAAACCGCCTATTTTCCAGACGAGTACCTTTGCATTCAAATCAGCTGCCGATGGCAAGCGTTTCTTTGAAATTATTACAGGAAAACGACAACTAGAAGCAGGTGAATCTAACGGATTGGTATACAGCCGTTTTAATAACCCAAATCTAGAAATTCTTGAAAACAGATTGGCCATTTACGAAAAAGGTGCGGATGATGCGTGCGTATTTGAAAGTGGTATGGCGGCTATCTCTACTACTATGATGGAGTATATGAGACCTGGAGAATTTGTTTTACATTCCAATCCTTTATACGGAGGAACCGATGGTTTTTTCAAAAACATTTTATCTAAATTCAATATTGGATCGATAGGATTTATGCCTGAAGACAAGGAAGATGAAATTATGGCAATGATAGAAGAAAAGGGATTGAAAGATAAAATTTCCGTTATTTTTGTAGAAACTCCTGCCAATCCAAACAACGTATTGATAGACATAGCTATGTGTGTAAATATTGCCAAAAAATTATCGACTCCCGAAAAAAGAGTTTATGTAATAGCTGATAATACCTATATGGGGCCCATCTGGCAACATCCAATGGAAATGGGATGTGATATGGTTGTATATAGTGCCACAAAATATTTGGGTGGACATAGCGATATAGTAGCGGGTGTATGTATAGGCAAAAAAGCCGAAATATCTCGTGTGCGCAAAATGCGTTCAAACTTAGGTGGAATGAGTGGGCCTCACACGGCTTGGTTGATGACAAGAAGCTTAGAAACATTGCGTTTGAGAATGGACAAACAATGCGAAAATGCAAAAGTTGTAGCAAAATACCTTCGTTCTCATCCAAAAATTGAAAAAGTTTATTATTTTGATCAATTTGATAATGCAGAACAAGAGCGTATCTACAAAGCACAATGTTCGGAGCCAGGTGCTATGATTTCATTTGACCTTAAAGGCGGTGAAAAAGAATGTTTTGACTTTTTAGACAAATTGCATTTGATAAAATTAGCGGTAAGTCTTGGAAGTACAGAGAGTCTGATTCAGCATCCATATTCTATGACCCACGCAGGCGTAGCTGATGAGGTAAAAGCCAAAATCAATGTAACCGAAAAATTAATTCGTCTTTCTATAGGAGTAGAAAATCCTACGGATTTGATAGCTGATATAGAGCAAGCATTGAAATAATCAAAAATCAATTGACTCGTCATATTAAGCCTTGCAAAATTTGCAGGGCTTTTTTTTGCGTTTATATATTTAAGTAATCCGTAAAGTAAAAACGGTCATCCTATTTTAGATATTAAGATTATGTGTATTTTTATAATTTTATAGCTTTTCTATTTATTTATAATTATCATAGTTTTTTCTTACATTTGTAACTTAATCATATTATTGAATAAAACCATGAAAGCTACTCTTGTTAAATTGTAATACCAAATAAATCGAATAACCGACGACTAATGAAAGTAATAGAAAATATATTAAAAGAAATATCTCACAGACCTTTTGAAATGCCAATAGGAAGTTGGATATATTATCAAGAATGGAACAAGGCTTTATTTTTACATTGGATTGTTCCTTTTGATCTATTAAGAAAGTATGTTCCTTCCAACCTAAACATAGATACTTTTGAGGGGAACTGTTACATTTCTTTAGTTGCATTTACTATGGAAAAGATAAGACCAAAATGGCTACCTTCTATTGGATGTATTTCTAATTTTGACGAAATCAATGTTAGGACTTATATAAATAATGATAATAAAAAAGGTGTCTACTTCTTAAGCATTGAAGCAGGTAAAACTATCTCCGCATTTTTAGCAAAAGCTATATCTGGCCTACCTTATGAAAAAGCAAAAATTAATAGGACTGAAAAAACATATAAATCGAATAACTTTAAAAAAGGTTATAGTTTAAATACCGAATTTGAGATTAAAGAAATAATTTCTGATAAAACAGAGCTTGACAAGTGGTTGACAGAGCGATATTGTTTATATCTTGACCAAGAAAAAGAACTCTTTCGATACGACATTCATCATAAAGAATGGGAAATTAAAAAAGTAAAAATTAAGTGTTTAAATGTAAATTATAAATTTGGTCAAATCATCTTAAATAATCGTCAACCAAACTTGATTCATTATTCAGAAGGTATAAAAGTAATTGCGTGGAAACGACAGAAAATTTGAGAAGTTTAATAGATAATTGAAATTAATAAAGGTCCATTTACTTCATAAAAAAAGCCCCAACAATTGTTGGGGCTTTACTTTTATTATTTTATCCTTAAACTATGGATTATTTATCCATAATTAATTTTTGGATAGTTGTAGATGAACCGTTGTTAATTTCAATAAAGTAAACACCATTTTGAACATTACCTAGGTTAATCACTTGTTTAGAAATAGTACCTAAATTTTGAGAGTAAACTGTTTTTCCTAAAATATCCGTAATATTTACATTCAAAGGAGTTGTAGTTGAAGACGAAATTGTAAATCTACCATCTTTTGAAGGATTTGGATAGATTACAATTTGATCTTGGGGAGACTCTACAATATTAATAGAACTTCCAGTCAACTTAAATTCTTTACAATAATCATTGCTCACTCCATAATTACTAGCTGTTAAACACACATTGTAAGTTCCTGCTGTTTTATAAGTATATGTTGGATTCTTTTGAGTTGATACGCCGGTACCATCTCCAAAATCCCATTGATATTGATTACTGGTTAAATTTGGTGTTGTTGTATTATTAAAAACAATTTTTAAGCCTGAAACTGTCGCTGTAAAGTTTGGTTTAATTTCAAATGGTTTAACCGTAACTGTTATGTATTGAGTATCGGAACCAGCAGCATTAGAAACAATTAGCCTTACTATATAAGTACCTTGTTTTGGATATTTAAAACCAGATGGAAATTGTCTACTAGAAGTGTCTGTATTTGAAGAACTAACTCCAAAATCCCATTTATAAGTTAAAGTACCTTTTCCAGAAGAATTATTTGTAAAAGTAACCAAACTATCGTAATCTGAATAACCCGCATCATCAGTTATAACATCAAATGCAGCATCAGGAGGAGTCAACTCGCCTATTTCAACATCATCCATAAAGAAGTACCATCTTCCAGTATAATTAAAACCTATATTTTGTGGCCCAGAACTAGTAGGTGAAAAAGTAATTGATGTTTCTTTCCAAACAGTATCAGATACACTTCCAGTCGCAATTGAATTTGTCATTCCTAAAATAGATTGTGAATTTCCTGACCTTATAGAAATAGGAGCAGAACCTAGAGGATTTGCCCAAAAACTTATATAATATTTTTTATTCATATCAAAATTCAAACATGGCGTGATATACCACCAATTTGTAGTAATTCCTGCCCCAGATTGTGCTGACGCAGTTGTTATAAATGAAGCAAGTGAACCATTACCAGTATGAGCTAATACATCCAATTGAGAACTTCCACTAAAATCAGTAGGATATAATGTTCTAATTACATCAGGAGTCGTTCCTCTTAAAAATCTTGATTGTAATGAAGAAAATTCATCATTTAAATTAGTTAAGTCTTCTGTTGCCATCTCAAAACTTGTTGTAAACTTATCAGTTGAATTTATTTTATAAGGTGTTTGAGTTACAATTAAATAATTATTTGTAGAATCTTCAAAAGTTAAGGTATCTCCTGATACTCCAACACCAATATTTAATGCATATAAATCATTCCCATTAAATTTACATGGCTTTGATAAAAATGTAAAAAATGAATCAGCAGCAATACTTACACCTGTTTTTGTTTCTGAAACAATTGAATCGCCATACGAATAACTATATGAAAAACTATTTATGGTACTTGTTCCAACGTTTTTAATGGTAGTATAAAAAGATTTTGCTGTATCACCACAGTTAAATAAATTATATTGAGAAAAAGGTAAATTATGATCCATATCAATAGACAAAAGAGTAGAATCAAGAGAAGTGGATACAAATTCTATATCATTCGTAATTTTAGATTTTACTATAATATTACTAATTCCTACCATTACTCTACTAGTTGATTTGTGAATAAATGCAAGATATACATTACCTGTATAAGAAGATAAGTCTACTGTAGGTCCTTTTTTCCAATCTTTATTTGTTTCATTAAAATTACTTGTCCATAATATAGTAGCTGAATTAAAATCTGATGCAACGGGTGTTGTACCTGCGATACTTGTTGCTATTCTCAGTTCAACTATTGTACTATCATTTATTAAATAATAGTCAAACTTAATTGAAGGTTTTACTTTACCAGTTAAATTAATTGGGCTTTTTAACACTAAATAATCAGATGCAGCTCTATTTCCGCTTGTCCATATTGAACTAGACCAATAACCTCTTCCAACACTAGCTCCCCCAAAATTAGCATATTTCCATGTTCTTTTGTCAAATATAGCACTATCTAATGTAGAGGCGTTATCTAAATCGTATGTTAAATAAAAATTTGTGTTTGGATCACCAAGTCCTTGTGTTGAAGTTTGTGTAGACAAATCATCCAAAAACAGATATTGCCCATTAACAACTAAGGAAATGGCTAGAAGTGAAATAAATAATAATCGTTTTTTCATATAAATTAATTTAATTTTTAAATATTTATTAAGTGCAAAGATATTAATTTTTATTTTTATAACGTAGAATAATTATAACAAAATTTGTTGCAAAAAGTATACTTTTTTTAAGGAATACTTTCTAATTCTCTATATTATAGCATCTTCTGCATCGTGGCTCATACATATCTTTCTCTCCTACCAATATTTTATCGGCATTTGCAACCAATCTTTTACTAAAATTTGCCGATTCTCCACATTGCATACATACCGCATGTACTTTTAAGACATCATCGGCTATAGCCATAAGCTGAGGAATGATTCCAAATGGATTGCCCAAATAATCCATATCCAATCCTGCAATTATAACTCTTACTCCATTTGCTGCCAATTTTTTGCAAACATTGGGTAATTCATTATCAAAAAATTGCGCTTCATCTATACCTATTACATCTTTATTTTGTGCAAGTAGATAAATACTTTCTGAATTTGAGACCGAAACTGATGGAATTTTTGTTTTGTTGTGCGATACTACTTCATTTTCGCTATATCTATCATCAATAATTGGTTTAAAAATTTCTACATTTTTCTTAGCGATAATGGCACGATTGAGCCGTCGAATAAGCTCTTCGGTTTTGCCCGAAAACATCGAACCACAAATTACTTCTATTTTTCCAAAAAAAATTTCGTTTCTTTGCAACGTTATTATTCTTTTAAATTAAAAAAAGCAATATTAAATCTTTTAATTTTAAAATAAATAAAAAAATGATGAGCGACAATAAGATGAATATAGACCAAACTATTAAGCGAATTTATTCCCTTTATATTGATATCAAAACCAAAGAATTTGATGAATTGAAAAAGGATATCTTAATGGATGACATAAAGAACTTATATGTAATGGTTAAAGCATTGGGGACTCAAAATGAATCTATTATCAATGAAAAACACAAAGAAATCCTAAAAGATATCGAGCCTGTCACTATAGAATTAGACACAAATTCTTCAATACAAAACGAAGAGTTATCTACTTTATCTTCTACAGAAAAAAAGACTGAAACGATTATTTCTGAACCAAAAAATGAAGAAAACACTTTTGAATTTTCTTTTGATAATGAAGCAACTTCAATTGAAAAAGAAGAGGAACCTCAACCCGTTTCAGAGGTGAAAGAAATAGTAAATGAAACGGAATCGGATCAAACCAAAAAAAGTTTTTTTAGCTCTGGAGCCATTCAGGATTATTTGAATAAAGACGAAGCGCCAAAAAAAGAAATCTATGATTATTTGGACTTGAATACACGTATAGGTTTGGTTGAAAAATTTTTCAAAGGAAATTCAATAGAATTGTCGGAATGTCTTATGAAGATGAATAGCAAATCTTCAAAAATTGAATGTATTGAAATACTAAAAAACTATCAAAATAAATATGGAATAGATAGCAAAGAAGAAATATACCAAACGTTTATGGAATTATTGGATAGAAAATATAGCTAACCCATAATTTCGATTGGTATAAAATAAACAAATAGCTAATTTTTGCTATTTTGATAAAACTAAAAAAGCTCGCTAATATTCTTAGCGAGCTTTTTTATTAATGTTAAGCGATACAAATTTTACTTTGCTGCTTTTTTTCTATCATTTTCATCCAAAAGAATTTTTCGGATACGAAGTGATTTTGGAGTAAGCTCTACATATTCATCTTTTCCAATATATTCCATTGCTTCTTCCAATGAAAAATCAATTTTTGGAGGCAATCCTACGTTGTCATCTTTTCCAGCAGCACGGAAGTTGGTCAATTGCTTAGCTGTACAAATATTTACCACTAAATCGCCAGGTCTTATTTGCTCACCAATAACTTGACCTGCATATATTTCATCGCCGGGTTCTACAAAAAATCGACCTCTATCGCCCAATTTATCCATAGAATATCCTGTAGCCATTCCTGTTTCTTTTGAAATCATTACACCATTGATTCGAGAAGGAATTTCCCCTTTCATAGGTACATATTCTTTGAATCGATGTGCAATAATTGCCTCACCTGCTGTCAAAGTCAATGCTTCGTTTCTAAAACCATTCAATCCTCTTGTAGGAATATCAAATACCAAACGTTGCATATCGCCTTTTGGATTCATCGATTTCATTTCTCCTTTTCGCTGACTTACCAATTCGATGATTTTTCCAGCCGAAATTTCGGGTACATCTACTGATAATTCTTCCAAAGGCTCACATTTTTTACCATCGATTTCTTTCAAGATTACTTGTGGCTGACCTACTTGAAGCTCATAACCTTCTCTACGCATCGTTTCCAAAAGAACCGATAAGTGAAGAATTCCTCTACCAAATACTAAAAATTGATCGGGCGAAGCGGTATCATGAACACGAAGCGCTAGATTTTTTTCTAGCTCCTTGTGCAGCCTATCTCTAATATGTCTTGAAGTTACAAATTTACCCTCTTTACCAAAAAATGGAGAATTGTTAATTGTAAACAACATACTCATTGTAGGCTCATCGATTTTGATTCTTGGCAATGCCTCTGGATTTTCAAAATCGGCGATAGTATCTCCAATTTCAAAATCTTCAATACCTGTAACGGCAACAATATCTCCTGCTTCTGCTTTTCCTATTTTAGCTCTTCCCAATCCATCAAAGATAAACAATTCTTTTGTACGCATTTTCTTCACTGCACCATCGCTTTTCATCAACGAAACAGGCATATTTTCTTCAATAGAACCTCTTTCAATTCTTCCTACTGCTATACGACCTGTATAGGTAGAAAAATCCAATGAAGTGATTTGTAATTGAAGAGAACCTTCTGCTACATCAGGGCAAGGAATTTCGCTTACGATTGTATCAAACAATACATCTACATTATCGGTAGGTTTGTTCCAATCATCACTCATCCAACCATTTTTGGCAGAACCGTAGATGGTTTTAAAATCCAATTGATCTTGTGTTGCGTCCAAATTAAAGAATAATTCAAATACGTCTTCATTTGCTTTTTCGGGGTCACAATTGGGTTTGTCTACTTTATTTACAACCACAATAGCTTTTTTGCCTAACGCAAGAGCTTTTCCCGTCACAAAACGAGTCTGAGGCATAGGGCCTTCAAAAGCATCTACCAATACTAAAACACCATCAGCCATATTCAATACACGCTCTACTTCACCTCCAAAATCC
>JBIPPG010000376.1:0-3220 GCA_044368545.1 Chitinophagales bacterium
AAACACTTACACTATATATAGTTGAAGTGATCGGTGAAGCTATAGGATTTGCTACAGACACAGAAGATAGGTCTGTTCCTGGCGACCAAGTGTATGTAAATGGTCCTGAACCTCCAATCACTGTAGGGCTACCTCCTAGGGTTATAGAGCTTCCTGAACAAATGGTATCATTGCTATTCATGCTGATTGTGATGGTAGGTCTAACGGTAACCAAAATTGTATCTGAAGTCTGACAGCCATTTGCGTCTGTCACAACCACTGTATATACATAGGTTCCAGCAGTATCTGGGCTCACACTAGTCACTTGAGTAGTTGTAGGTGAAATTCTGTATCCGAACCATTGATAACTAAATGGTGCTGCACCACCTGTAATGTTTGCAACTAAACTAACACTATCATTTGTTCCTGCGCACCACGATCTACTTCCGCCTGAACTTATTACCACGTTTAATGTCGACGGCACAATGAATACCACCACATTATCGCTAGCAGAGCAACCATTGGAATCTGTTACTAGAAGATTATAAACAGTTGTAGATCCAATATTTCCTGCATAAGGATTTGCCTCAACCGAACTTGGTCTTAGCCCAGTAATCGGCGACCAAGCATATGTATATGGTGCAGTTCCTCCCGAGGCTGTTGGGAAGCCGCCTAATCTCATACTATCTGCTGAACAAGAAACCATAGTAACATCAGAACCGGCATCTGCTACAGGACGTGGATTAACTATAATAATTGCAGCGCCGCGCATCTGTGCAGAACAACCATTAATCGTAGTGCCAACAACTGTATAAGTACCTGAATTTGAATGCGTTCCAAAGGAGATGCTGCTACCAGTGCCTATCACAGGAGATCCAATAAGGGTGCCACCATTAAATACTAACTGATAACTAACTCCTAATTGACTACTGTCTAGACTTATTGGTAAGCCAGTTCCACCAGCGCAATAGGATCCAGAGCCCAAAACATTATACATTGTATCTGGTTTCGGATAAACTATGATATCAATATTTGCTGATGCTGAACATCCTTTTGAATCGGTTACATGTAAAGTATATGAATAGCTTCCTGCAATTTGAGGGCTTGCTGTAGCAGAAGCCCCACTAGTAGGCGTTATTGAAGTACCAGTCCACGTATAGGTATACGGACCGGTTCCTCCCGTTATATTTGCTGAAAAGACCACGGAACCACCACTTAGATGACACCAACTCGTGGATCCGCTAGCAGAAATACTCACTGCTATATTCGACGGAACTGTTGTAATAATAATTTGGTCAGTTGCTGTACATCCATTTGAATCTGTGACTAATAAGGTATAAGTGGTCGTACTGGATATACCTTTTACATAAGGATTAGCAATGTTATTTGTTGGAGTTAATCCTAAGTCAGGACTCCATAAGTAAGAATAAATTCCCGAACCGCCAGTGGCTGTTGGAGAACCTCCTAGTCGAACACTATCAGAAGGACATGTCACTATACTTTGATCAGCTCCAGCGTCAGCAGTTGGGTTTGAATTTACGATTATAACAGCTGAGCCAGGCATATCTACAACACAACCATTTGCCGAGGTTGCAACGATCGTATATGTTCCTGCGATTGTTTGATTCGGGAAAGAAATAGGAAAACCAGTACCAGCAATTGGTGCACCAATATTGGTTCCTGAATTATATACCAATTGATAGCTAACACCTGTCTGAGAATTACTCAAAAGAATTGGGAATCCTGCACCACCAGCGCAATATGAACCACCACCGCTTGTTGTATAAATATTTGGTTGTGGATCCACCGTAATTACAATGCTGCTGGTTGATTGACAACCATGTGCATCTGTTACAACGACCACATAAGTGTATGTTCCTGTAGAATCAGGATTAACTGTTACCACTTGACTACTTGTAGAAGAAATATGTGAAGCTGGGGTCCATTGGTATGTAAAAGGACCTGTTCCAGAGGTAACGTTTGCGGTAAGAAAAACGCTTCCTCCCGTGAAGGCACACCATCTTGTGGCTCCGCTAGGACTTATTGAAACACCTAAATCGGAAGCGGATACTGTTATTAACATCTGATCTGAAGCTGTACAACCATTCACATCTGTTACGGTTACTTCATACAAGGCAGATAGAGATAGATTTCCTACATAAGGATTTGAAAGTGTATCACTTGGTCTGATTCCAGTGGAAGGAGACCAAAGATAAGTATATGGAGCTGAACCACCCACACCAACTGGCGACCCGCCTATCATCACACTATCTGATGGACAGTCAACTAAATTCTTATCTAATCCTGCATCTGCTGATGGGGTTGGGTTCATTACGACCACCGCACTTCCACTCATTTGAGAAGAACAGCCGAACGCAGAGGTACCAATTACAGTATATGTACCTGCAGATGTTTGATTACCAAAAGAAAGAGCACCACCCACTGATAGAATTGGGCTACCTATATTTATGCCACCATTCAATACTAATTGATAAGATATACCTGATTGACTATTATTTAAAGATACTGGAACTCCAATACCACCAGAGCAATAAGAGCCACCTCCAAGAACTACATTAGTTGTATCTGGCAAGGGATAAACAATTATAGATCTTTCAGCTGAAACTTGACAACCATTAGCGTCTGTTACAATCACATCATAGACATAGGTTCCTGCACTTTGTGGACTAGCGTTCACCACTTGAGTATTAATTGGTGCAACTGAAGAACCTGTCCAAGTATAGGTGAAAGATGGTGTACCTCCTGTAATTATAGCCGTATATTCTATACTATCACCCTCAGCTTCGCACCAAAAACTAGGTCCACTTGATGAAATTGCAACACTTAGTGTAGAAGAAACGACATCCACAAAAACCATGTCAGAGTCCGAACATCCATTAGCATCAGTAACATACAATGTGTATGTTGTATTAGATCCAATATTGCCAACAAAAGGATTTGCAATGGTAGAAGAAGGCCTCATACCTGTTATTGGAGTCCAAAGGTAAGAATATGGTCCTACGCCACCAGAAGCGGTTGGAGAGCCTCCCAAACGGACACTATCACTATCACACGAAACCAAAGTTTGATCAGAACCGGCATCAGCTGTTGGAAGACTATTAATAATAATGGTTACTGAACCAGACAATCTTGCATTACATCCATTTGAATTCGTTGCGGCAACAGTGTATGAACCTGCTAATACTTGATTACCAAAAGAGATGGCTGCTCCTGTACCTGA
>JBIPPG010000324.1:0-3218 GCA_044368545.1 Chitinophagales bacterium
TTTTTTCTTTCAATGTTCCATCAATATAGTACACTTTCCATTCTCCTATCATTTCATCATTATAATAATTTCCTATTTGCTTCAATTTGCCATTATCAAAATACTCTTTGTACAGCCCTTCCGCCAAATCATTTTTCTTATAATACTCTTTTTCCAAGGTGCCTTCAAATCGATAGGCTTTTATCAAGCCTTCTTCTTCATTCTTTTTATAGTTGCGTTCAGCTTTTAGATTTCCATTGATATAATAGTAGTTCCATTTGCCTTCTCTATTATCTTTTTCCAGTTCTCCTTCTATAGATTGTTCTTGAGTATAAAACCATTTTTCGTTTAATTTCCCATTTCTACCTATTTTTTCTTCTCCTATTTCTTTCCCATTCTCATATCTTAAAATTTTGGTAATCGTACTTTTTTTATAAAATACAATACTGTATACATTTCCTTCATAATCATAGTTTTTGGATTGTTTCAACTCTCCATTCTCATAAATATTCTCTTCCGACAGCAATCCATTGTTGTAATATTCTATAGAAGATTCTAAATCGCCATGATTGTATTTAGATTCTTTTAATAAATTTTTATTTACACCATATTCATAATAGTTTCCGTGTATTTTATTTTGGTCTAATGTATAGAAAATGTTGGTATCACCATTTTTATAAAAACTTATGTAATAGTCGATTTTTTTGTTTTTTTCAAAAAAACTCTTTTCTTGAATCGATTTCCCATCAATATAATATTGTGTATAAGCGCCTTCTAATTTATTATCTACATAGTTGCATTCTTTTTTCAAATTTCCATTCAAATGATAAATCTTTGTAGCTCCGTCTTTTTTATTGTTTTTCACTTCTATTTCAGCGGTAAGTACACCCAAGGCACTGTAGGTTTTTAGTACACCTTCTAGGCTATCTTCTTTGTACAATCCTTCTTCCTCTAAATTTCCATTTTCATAAAAATTTTTGTATTCACCTTCTTTTTTGTCTTCTTTATAGTTATAGATACTCGCTATTGAGCCAAAATTTGTAAAATATCGCCATTCGCCTTCTCTTTTTAAATTTTCAATTTTGCCATAACTTTTCAGCAATCCATTTTTGTACAAAAATGCCGTTAATCTTGATGCTTTTTCATCTTCGGAGTCTATCTTTTCTTGACATCTAATATAATTTTCGGCTATTTCACACTCCATTTTCATCGTTTTTTTATCAATAGTTACCTCTTTTGAAAAAATATTTTTCTTGTAATATTGATTCATATCTTTTAGAAAATCTACAATGCTTTTTGTATCATTTTTCACGCCTTTTTGAATATCTTTATTATTCACCGAAGCCAACAATACCATTACAAAATCATTGAAATACCCTTTTGACTTGATGTATCTAAATGTTTTTATATAATTTTCTTGTATAAATGGATCTTCCGATTCGGTGTTTTCTATATCTGCAAAAATCAAATGTAATTGTTTTACTACCGCATAGTCAAATTTTTGGTCTTTCATTTTGTAGTCTTTTTGCAAAGCCACGTGCGATTTTACCAGTGTTTCTATTCCTTCAATGCCTTTATCGTTCATCAAAAAATCTATGTCTTCAATATTACTCAATTTTTGTGAACAAAAATTATCTATTTGTTGCAGCAAATTTAAACTTCTTTGATTGCCCGGCGAGCGAAGAATAGCTATACTAGCCGATAGCAAAGCAGGTGTAATCATGCCACATTTTGAATGCAGAGACGATACCAATCTATGTGCTGGAAAATACTCAGGATTGATTTTAATAGCTTTTTTTACCTGCTCATAAGCCTCTTTGTATCGCTTCTGATTGGTCAAAAATATGGCATATTCATAATATCCATCATAGCCTTCGGGATATTTTTCGATACTAATTTTATAGTATTTTTCGGCCGAAATAGAATCTTTTTTATAATCATAAGCATTCGCTAGCAATACCAATGATTGTTCAAGATTATCATTTTTGCTGTTTTTGATAATTCGTTCTAATATATTTATGGTAGAATCATATTCCTTCAAGGTAGAATAGGACAATGCTTTTTCGTATTGGATAGTAAAAAAATAAGGACTAATATCCGATACATTGTTATAGGCTTCTATGGCTTCTTTATATTTCTCCTCATTATGAAAGTCTATCCCTTTTTGATACCACTCTTTTTCTAGGGTATATTGTTGTGCCTGAGCGTTTTGAGTCCATAATACGCTCACTAGAAGCAAAAATAAATTTATTTTCATGAATTTTTAAAAGTTTTGGATTACAAATATAATATTTTTTTTTGATTTTGAAAATATTCGATATGTTAAATATTTATAAAAATCAAAAAGGACAACAAAAAATAGTTTGCTGTCCTTTTTGGTAAAAAAATTAAAAAAAATGATTATCTAATATAGAGTAGTTCTCTGTATTTTGGCAATGTCCAAATAGAGTTGTCTACAAATTGCTCTAATTTATCGGCATGATATCTGATTTCTTCAAAATACGGTAATACTTGATCGCAATAGGCTTTTGCTTTTTCCGATGAATCTTCAATGGCATTGCATTTTTTGCGGGCTTCAATCATAGCATCTACATTTTTTTTCAAATTATAAATGTGTTTTGATATACTTTGAGCCAATTCCAATTGTGCAATATAATCGTTTTTCTCAAATCCCAAATCTTTTAGATTTTTGATGTTTTCTAAAATTTGATTTTGATATTTGATAGCCGATGGAATTACATTATTTACCGATAATTCACCTATCAATCTTCCTTCTATCTGTACTTTCAATAAATAATTGTGGTTCAATATTTCTTGACGGGCTTCTATTTCTCTATCAGAGAATACGCCATTTTCAATAAATACATCCTTGTTTTTTTGCTCCAAAAAGAAGTCTAGCGCATGAGGCGTAGTTTTTACGTTGTTCAATCCTCTTTTTGCAGCTTCTTGTGCCCATTCTTCGCTATAATTGTCGCCTTCAAACAAAATATGTTTGCTTTCTATAATGTATTTTCTCAAAATTCTAAAGATGGCAGCTTCTTTCTTTTCACCTTCATTTTTGATTAAATCATCTACGTCTTTTTTGAATTTTTTGAATTGATTGGCTACAATAGTATTGATTACAATCATATTTTGAGCGCAATTGGCTGATGAACCTACGGCTCTTATCTCAAATTTATTTCCTGTAAATGCAAATGGAGACGTTCTATTTCTATCGGTATTGTCCAATAAAATTTCTG
>JBIPPG010000325.1:0-3213 GCA_044368545.1 Chitinophagales bacterium
AACGGATGTACCTAAAATCTCAAATAAAATACTATTTCTAAATTTTTTAGGCATTACCTCATACCCTAAATGTCCATAGACATTTATTAAAAGAGCAATTATTACATAAATTGCAAAAATAATTGGATGAACAGGGATTAAAAAGAGTAGTATAGGTATTGCTAATGCTTCGGTAAATCCTTCTAATAGTTGAAATGAATATGCTGCCCAAGGTGTTGGTGCAATTGATTTATGATGGACTAAATGAATTATGTTGAATAATGATTTATTGTGAACAATTCTGTGCATAAAATAGAAATATGTGTCGTGAAGTAACATTAATAATATAATAGAAATTGGAACATACCATATTGGATAATCATTAATGTTTTTATAAACTTGAGTGTACTTCGCTAGTGGCGTGAATAAGCAAATAAAATGCATAGTTGCTAAAAATATATTGCTTTGAATAGAATGTGAAATTTCTCGTATTATATCACTATTTTTATATCCTCTTCTTTGAATTTTATTACGCTCTAACTTTTTTTCTAATAACTTATAAACTATAAAAAACAAAATTCCTGCAACAATAAAATAGGTAATCGTTGAACTTAAAAATAACTTAAACAATAAAATTAGTATATCCATTTTTTTTTATTTTAATATTATTGCAAAGTTATGGGCTTTATTTTATGTATTTTTTTAGATATCTAAAAAAATACAATTTAGAAGTATCTTTTTATTCTCTATAGTTACTGCGTATTACACTTAAAGTAGATTGTGTTATTCCTAGATATGATGCAATATGTCCAAGAGGTACACGTAATAGTAGGTCTGGATAATTTGTTATTAATGTATTATAACGTTCTTGAGCAGATTTAAATTTTAGAAGATATAAATGCTCAGAGAGCCTATCAATAATATCTATCATTATATAGTTTTCCAATTTTTGTAATTTTGTGTCCATATTGATATATTTCTCTATAATTGGATAATCTATTATTCTAATTATGCTATCTTCTAACAACTCAACATTAAAAGGGAAATGTTTATTTAGAAAAACAGTTTCAATGGATAGATATATCATGTTCTCATCAAGGAAGAAATGAGTAATGTCTTTTCCATCGTTTAAATAATATACACGCATTAATCCTTTTTCAATGAATAAAACTTTTTTTGATTTACTACCTTCTGATAAAAGATGGTATCCTTTGGGTAAATCTTTATATATACAAATATTATCAATTTTTAAAGCGATTTCTTGTGATAATTTTATTACTTTATGTAAATATTCAAATAATTCCATAATATAATTTTAATATAAAAATTAGATAAATTTTAAGTATTATGTCTTGTTCAAAAGTAATCCTTTTAAAATATAATAATACAGAATTTTTAAAGAAGTATAAATGGCTCAGTTTTATTTGGTATTATTAGTGTAGAATGCATGCATAATTCATAAAAAAATATGAGCTATTTGAAATAAAAAAAATATCTTTGCGCCTCCAAAGAATAAGGAAAAGCCCTGGTGGAGAAATTGGTAGACTCGCCATCTTGAGGGGGTGGTTCTCGCAAGGGAGTGCTGGTTCGAATCCAGTCCAGGGCACTTTTCATTTATATTCAATTTTATTCAATACCTTATGTATATTGATTTTATTTCTCCCCAAAAACGCAATGAATTGATTTCCATTAGAAATGGAGAACAAAAAATAGGGGAGTGCATTCATTTTGCAGATGAGGCTTTGTGGGATCAATCTATTAAATATGTTATTTTTGGAGTTCCCGAAGACATTGGTGTGCGAGCCAATTTTGGTAAAAAAGGTACTTCAAAAGCTTTTGAGGCATTTTTGAGTAGTTTTCTCAATATGCAGGCAAATCAATATGTAAATATAGATAATGTGTTGATTTTAGGCTCATTGCATATAGAAGATTTGCATACTGAAATAGATGAAAATAATAATATGAAATCATTGCGAAATGCAGTAGAAATCATAGATAGTCGATTGTCGGAAGTCGTTTCCTTTATCCATTCAAAAAATGCTGTTCCCATAATAATTGGCGGAGGTCATAATAATTCTTTTGGAATCATAAAAGGATTGGGACAAAAAAGTCCTATTGAAGTATTGAATATCGATCCGCATTTTGATTATAGAATTTGTGAAGGCAGACATAGTGGTAATGGATTTCGATATGCAAAAGAAGCTGGATATTTAAGTAAATATAGCGTCTTTGGCTTTCATCAAAATTTCAATAATCAGCAGATGTTGAATGATTTAAGCGATACGAATTCCTTTTGTATTACTAGTTTTGAATCGATTTTGTTCCAATCAAATCATGTTTTTGAACCATTGAAAAAGCATTTTGATTTTCATACGACAGCTATTGGGATCGAACTCGATTTGGATAGTGTCAAAGATATGCCTACCTCTGCATATACGCCTTCGGGATTTAGTGAAGAAGAAATTAGGAAAATTTTATTTGAAATCCGAAGAAATAAGCAAATACGTTATTATCACTTTGCGGAAGGTGCTCCATCAGATGCAGTTCCATTTAATAAAGTAGGGAAGTTTCTCGCATTTTTGGTTGCAGATATATTGTCATAATAAGAGTAAATAAGTTGAAAGAAATGAGTATAATATTAGCTATAGAAAGTTCGTGTGATGATACTTCCGCTGCCGTAATTGTGAATGGCGAAGTCAAATCAAATATTATTTATTCTCAAAAAATACATGAAGAATTTGGTGGCGTTGTACCAGAGTTAGCATCCCGAAATCATGAAAAAAATATAGTAGTAACAGTAGAAAAAGCTATTGCCGCTTCAGGAATTGAAATAAAAGATATTGATGCAGTAGCCTTTACCAGAGGGCCTGGGTTGATTGGTTCATTATTGGTGGGAGTTTGTTTTGCCAAATCATTTGCGTTAGCTCATAATTTGCCTTTGATAGAAGTTAATCACATGCAAGCACATGTTTTGAGTCCTTTTATCGAAAATAGAGAAATTGAGTTTCCGTTAATATGTATGGTCGTTTCGGGAGGTCATACACAATTGGTATTGATGAAAGATTATTTAGAAATGGAAATTATAGGCGGTACGATAGACGATGCCGCAGGAGAGGCCTTTGACAAAGCAGCCAAAATGCTTGGATTGGACTACCCCGGAGGTCCATTGGTAGATAAATGGGCAAAAGAAGGCAATCCGTTGGCTTTTACATTTGCAAAACCTAGAATGGAAAA
>JBIPPG010000053.1:0-11141 GCA_044368545.1 Chitinophagales bacterium
AAAAAAGCCTCACTTTCTATTATTTTCCTATTATTTCCATTGACATTATTCCTCAAAAAAGAACTTTTTGATTTAAAAAAATGGTATTTTATTCTAGCTTTTTATTTGCTGGGGATCCTTACCTTTTTTGGTATTTCATTTGCTATTTTTTCTCTAAAATGGATGTCTACAAGTTTGACGATATATGAACTACAACAAAATTATGTTTCGCTGAGCAATATTCCCACAATTTATTATGCTTTAATCTTAAATTTTGGATTGATGGCTTGTATTTATTTGAGAAAATCTAATATACAAATCCTAAAAAATCAAAAAATACAGTTTATCATTAGTGTATTTATTGGTTTAAATATATTAATAATTCAAAGTAAAATTGGCTTTGTAGCTTTTATGCTTATATTGTTTATTTCCAGCATTATACAAAAAAAGCAATTCAGAAATATTCCTTATATAAGTTTTACATTTCTAATTTTTATATGTGTTTTTACAATCCTATTTTTTAATACCAATAAACTAAATATTCATTATTTAACGCAATCTTCATTTGAAGTAACCAAGCGAATCGAAATATGGCACCATGCCCTTTCTATGATTAAACAAAAGCCATTTATAGGATATGGAAGTAACTATATGGAATTTCTTCATATTCAATCAAATCTAAATTTGAATGCTCATAATCAATTTTTGGAATATATGCTTGAATATGGAATATTGGGTATAATTATGTTATTGGCAACTCTATTATTTTCAATATTTATGGCAATAAGATCTAAAGATTACTTTTATCTGGGTTTTATAGCTTTATCCATTTACTTTTGTCTTTTTGAATCTATTTTCAATAATCAAACGGGAGTCGTATTTTTCAGTTTATTCAACGCACTTTTCCTTCTCAAATCAAGATTGAGGATAAAGACGATTAAGGAATAAAATCTATATAAATCTATTTAGTATTCCAAATCCTTTTTCTATTGCATTTTATAAGAAAGATTGGTATAAATTTTACAATCTACTTGTCACCAAATTTTTGTCTAAAAATCCTTTTATATCAAATACAACTGACTTTGATGATGAAATTTGAGTAAAATCAATGGTTTTAAACTCTTTGTGTGCTACAGCCAAAACAACTGCATCAAAATTCAGTACAGGCATTTCATTTACTATTTCCAAATTATATTCATGTTTTACCTCGTTCTTATCTGCCTGTGGGTCTAAAATAGTCACTTGGGTTCCATATTCTTTAAAGGATTTGACCATATCAGCCACTTTGGTATTGCGCACATCGGGACAGTTTTCTTTAAATGTAAAACCTAATATTAAAACATTAGCATTTTTTATCTCAATGTCTTTTTGTATCATCAATTTAACTACTTGAGATGCCACATATTCTCCCATTCCATCATTCATCTTTCTTCCAGCCAAAATAATTTCGGGTGTATATCCATGCGCCTGTGCTTTCTGTGCCAAATAATAGGGATCTACTCCTATACAATGTCCACCTACCAATCCGGGTTGAAATGGAAGAAAATTCCATTTGGTAGCCGCAGCTTTCAGCACCTCTTGAGTATCAATTCCTAAAGCATTAAATATTTTTGATAGTTCGTTTACAAACGCAATATTAATATCACGTTGTGAATTTTCTATTACTTTGGCGGCTTCGGCTACTTTTATTGAAGGAGCTAAATAAGTACCTGCTACGATAACAGATGAATATATCTCATCCACTTTCTTAGCAACCTCAGGAGTGGAACCCGATGTGACTTTTAAAATCTTTTCTACGGTATGTTCTTTGTCCCCGGGATTGATGCGTTCTGGTGAATATCCTGCATAAAAATCCACATTAAACTTCAAACCACTTACTTTTTCAAGTACAGGAATACATTCTTCTTCAGTAACTCCGGGGTATACGGTAGATTCATATACTACGATATCCCCTTTTTTCAATACCTTCCCCACGGTTTCACTCGCTTTGTACAAAGGCGTTAAATCGGGATTATTAAATTTATCTATAGGGGTAGGGACTGTAACTACATAGATATTTGCTTCCGCAATTTCGCTAGAATCACAAGTGAAATACAACCCTTTTTCATTATTGGAAACATTAGATATAATTACTTCATTCAAAGTTTTTTCATCCACTTCTAAGGTTAGATCGATACCTTGTCTCAGCTCATCTATACGTTTTGAATTTATATCAAAACCATATACCAAATATTTTGTAGCGAATAGCCTTGCAAGAGGCAACCCAACATATCCTAAACCTATTATTGCAATTTTTGTCATTGATTATTTTTGAAAAAACAAATATAGTAATTTTCCTTACTAAATTATTAAAAATCAAATAGAATCATCTATTTAATCCTTTTAAGAAATCCTCAAACAAATATCTACTATCATGAGGGCCTGGGCTACTTTCTGGATGATATTGAACCGAAAATGCTTTTTTATCTTTTATTCTAATGCCTTCTATCGTATTATCATTTAGATTGATATGCGTAATTTCTACATTAGACAATGGCTTTAAAGATTCGTCATCTACCCCAAATCCATGATTTTGCGAAGTAATTTCACTTTTGCCATTTATCAAATTTTTCACAGGATGATTGATTCCTCTATGCCCATTATGAAGTTTGTAGGTTTTTGCTCCTACACTTAAGGCTAATAATTGATGTCCTAGACAAATCCCAAATATTGGAAGATCTTTTGCCATCGCTTTTTTTACATTTTCGATAGCATAATTCATAGGTTCTGGGTCTCCAGGGCCATTAGACAAAAACAATCCATCAGGATTCCATATTTCAATTTCTTCAAAAGGTGTCTTGGCATTAAAAACCTTTAAAAAACAGTCGCGTTCTACAAAACAATTCAAAATATTTTGTTTAACGCCAAAATCATATACAGCTATTTTATACTTAGCATTAGAATTGCCTAGCTCATAAGCTTCATTTGTACTCACTTTGCTAGCGAGCTCCAATCCTTTCATTTTTGGCGATTCGCTCAACTGCTTTTTCAATGCTTCTACATTTTCTATATCAGTAGAAATTAGAGCATTCATACTGCCATTTTTTCGGATATATTGTACTAAATATCTCGTATCAATACCTTCAATTGCAGGAATATTATTTCTAGTTAAAAAACTAGATAATTCTTCATTTGCCGAAGGCCTAGACGATTTATCGGAAAATTCACGGCATATCATACCAAAAATTTTTGGACTATTAGATTCTTGCTCTAATTCATGTATTCCATAATTCCCAATATGATTGGAAGTCATTACAAGCATTTGTCCATAATAACTAGGATCGGTAAAAAGTTCTTGATAACCTGTCATCCCCGTATTAAAGCATAATTCACCTATTTTGGTAACGGGTGCTCCAGCCGAAATGCCTTCAAAAATACTTCCATCTTCTAGGATTAAAATGGCTTTATTGTTCATAATTACTTTAAATTAAAAATATTCTTTAAGAAAAATAAGATCTTTTCAAACATATTTTTCTTAGGTTGTGTATTATAATGTTTGGTAGATTCCCAATTAATAGCCATGGTTTTTATTCAAAATTTATTGAATATTCTCTATTACCAAAGCAGTAGCGCCTCCTCCTCCATTACAGATTCCAGCTACGCCATATTTCGCATTATTATTTTTTAATACAGATACCAACGTACAAGCTATTCTTGCACCTGAGCCTCCAATAGGATGCCCCAATGATACAGCCCCACCTTGAACATTTACTTTATTGATATCCAAATTCATTTCTTGTAAATTTGCTAATGCTACAACTGAAAAAGCCTCATTAATTTCAAAGAAATCAATATCGCTCATTTGCAATCCTGCTCTTTTCACCGCTGCTGGAATAGCAATTGCAGGAGTAGTTGTAAACCAATCTGGATCTTGCTCTGCATCGGCATATCCTATTACTTTTGCAATGGGTTTCAATCCCAACGATTCCATTTTTTCTTTACTCATCAAAACCATTGCCGCCGCTCCATCATTAATTTTTGAAGCATTTACAGCCGTTACAGTTCCTTCTTTTTCAAAAGCAGGTTTCACCGTAGCTACTTTATCCCATTTGATATTTTTGTACTCATCATCTTCCATCACCCATTTAGGTTCGCCTCCTCTTTGAGGAATTTCTACTGGAATTAATTCATCTTTGAATTGTCCTTTTTCATAAGCGGCTTGAGCTCTTTTATAAGAATTAATAGCATATTCATCTTGTTGTTCACGGCTAAAATTATATTTTTTAGCACAAATTTCAGCTACATTTCCCATCATATTTTTCTTAAATGGATCTTGTAGACCATCACGAACGATAGCGTCAATTATTTCGCCATTTCCATATCGATAACCATTTCTTCCACTAGGAATATAATAAGGAGAATTGGTCATACTTTCAAACCCCCCACCAATTGTAATATCATAAATACCCAATTGAATGGATTGTGCAGCCAATGCAATGGATTTCAATCCCGAAGCACATACTTTATTGATGGTAGTACAAGCCGTACTCATTCCTGCGCCTGCATTTACAGCTGCTTGACGAGCGGGTGCTTGACCATTATTTGCTTGCAGGACATTACCCATTATTACTTCTTCTACCTGATCGCCTTTTATTCCAGCACGCTCCATTACGGCTTTGATAGCTATACTTCCCAATTCTACGCCTGTCTTTGTAGACAAACTTCCATTAAAACTTCCTATTGGTGTTCTACCATAGGCTACAATATATACTTCTTTCATTTTATACGATTTATAATAGTTACAAAATTATAGTTTTTAATTTTTATTATTTTTTTTAGTATTCACAATACGTGCAAAACTTATTCATCAAAATCCAAGAAAACCTCTTGTGTTCGAGGCAATGCTTGACAAGATAAGACATATCCTTTATCTATTTCTTTTTGAGAAAGGCTATCTTTGTCCAACATTTCTACCGAACCATTTTTAACCATAGCTCTGCAAGTGCAACAAGCCGCTACCATACAACTATAAGGTGGCTCAGCGCCTGCATCGATAGCTGCATCAATAATTTTTTCGTTAAATCCACATTCAAATTGATAATTTCTACCTTCAAATCGAATTTCAACTTTTGCCTTTTGACCTTTTACTAATGGTGCTTCATTTCCTTTGGCTACACTAGCCGATTCCATATCTTCTGCATCTTTTGCGGTAAAATATTCTCTAGAAAATTGATCTTTTGAAATATTTAATGCTCCTAAAGCATCTTCCAATGCGTTTATTACTCCATTGGGACCACAGGCATAAAATTGTGATTTTGAAAAATCGGGAATAGTATTTATAAACGCTTTAGCAGTATGAATATCAATTCGAGAATCTCCATTTTGGGTCATTACATTTTTCCATACAAATCGAGAAGAAAATTGATTTACAAATGATTGTAATGTTTGATAAAACATTGTAGATGCTTCATTTTTATTACTCAAAATCAAATACACATTTTGAGCAGTTGTATGAAGCAAGCTATCAATCATAGACAATATAGGTGTAATTCCACTACCACCTGCAAAAAATACTTGTGCTGCTTGACTATTTTTCAAAACAAAATTTCCTAACGGTTCAGATACTAATATCGTATCATTTTCTTTAACATTCTGATTCAAATAGGCACTTACTTTTCCGTTCTCTATCTGTTTTACTCCAATTGCTACAAAATCATTGGATCGTTCAGAAGAACAAATAGAATAAGATCTATTTTCTTTTTTGCCATCAATTTCTACCTGAATATTGATGTATTGTCCCGCTGAAAAAACAAATTTTGAGGCAAGCTCACTTGGAATAGCAAATTGTAATTCCACAGCATCTTGTGTGAGTCTAATTAATTTTGAAATCTTTAACGGATGAAAATTCATATTTCTAAATGATTAATTTTTATTTAATACTTCTATTGATTTTTGGATAACTAAATCTGTTTTATTTGTAATTTTATAAAATCCTTCAGATTGATACAATTGCTTGGCAATATATGCTTTTAGAGTCATTTTCAATTTCTTATCAAACGTATTGATTTTATTTAATTTGTATGATACATTTTGTTTTTTCACAAACTGATAAAATGTATTCATCATAGTGGCATCTAGTTGATACTTTGCTTCAAAATCATCAATTGAAGAATAATTTTTAGACAAATTCAAGAATTGACTATGATTTGAGTATATGAAATCGGGAATCATGCTACGCAAAATCGAATAATTTTGTATATCAAAATTAGTATCCAAAGATACAAAATAATCAGGATAAATTCCGCCTCCGCCTTTTACTTTTCTACCAGACAATGTATAAAATACAGAAGTATCCTCATTTTTGATATTTTTATCATCAAAAAACTCTCCTTTCTCATATCGTTTCAGTATTTCTTCTTCGTATTCCAAATTGTTTTTATAGGGTTTTTGGATATTTCTGCCTGAAGCGGTATAATATTTTGCTACGGTAAGACGTACAGCGCTTCCGTCACTTAACGAAATTTGACTTTGAACCAATCCTTTCCCAAAACTTCTGCGACCTATTACAACTCCTCTATCCAAATCTTGAATAGCACCCGCCATAATTTCTGAAGCACTAGCAGAACCTTCATCAATTAAAATGGCTATTTTCCCTGTTTCAAAAAGACCTTTGGTTTTGGTAATATATTTTTCAGTACTATAATTACGTCCTTTTGTATATACTAGCAATTTATTTTGATCAATCAATTCATCTAAAATAGAAACGGCTGTCTCTAAATAACCACCTGTATTTTGCCTAAGGTCAATTACTAACTTGTCTATCTTTTTATTTTCTACCAAATTAGCAAGTTCTGTTCTAAATTCATTATACGTTTTTTCACCAAATGAATTGATTTTTATATAGCCCGTTTTATCACCCACCAGCAATCCTTTTTCTACACTATTGACTTGAATCGTGTTTCGTTTCACTTCGATATTAACAATCTTATTAGAATTTGGCCTAAGAATTCCTAGTTTAACAATTGTACCTTTTTTCCCTCTTAGTTTTTTAAAAACATCGGCATTACTTATTTTCTTACCCGCAACAATGGTATCATTGATTTGAATAATTTTATCTCCCGATTTAATACCTGCAAGCTCAGAAGGTCCTCCAGATATAGGAGCTACTACTATCAAAGTATCATTACTTATGAAAAATTCTATACCAATACCTTCAAAATTGCCCTCCAAAGGCTCATTGGATTGTATCAAATCTTCTTTGGGGATATAAATAGAATGAGGATCCAATGTAGCTAACAAATTAGCAACCGCTTTATTTTCGATCTTGGAAAAATCCAAGGTATCTACATAATTTCGTTGAATAATATCCAAAAGCTCATCAAATTTTGTAGATTGATTTACAATTTTTGGCTTACTATTAAAAAAATAATACGAAAAAATCATTCCTATCGCTATCAACAAAAAATTTTTAAGAAAATTATTTGCTTGATTTTCAGGCAAGTTATTAGAAAAAAAATGTTTTTCCGACTCAGGTTGCATATAAATTCATATCGAATTTCGGTTTGCAAATATAAACTAATTTATTTGATTCTATATTAAATAAAAAAAAAGCGAAACACCCAAAGGATGTTTCGCTAAATTAAATGTTTAAAAGTTCAATTAATTTACTTATCCCACCATACTTTTCTATAAATGCTCGTATTTGCTGGACAATTTGAGTTTGAAACAACTTCCACTGCAGGATAAAAGAAAGAACGTGGAATTTCACTTCCTACGTTTGGAGTTAACATAGGGAATCCTGTTCTTCTCCAATCAGTCCATGCTTCAGGATTTGTAAATAATGCAATGTGTTTTTGTGTCATTACCTTTTCCAAATCTACTGTTGAAGTAACTGAAGATACAAATGAAGCATCAGCTGCACCGGTAACTCTTAACACATTTGCACTTACAGCAGCAACAAAAGCTGAAGTTGCATCTTGACCTAAATTAAGTTTAGCTTCTGCTTCAATAAACTTAATTTCTTCAAAAGTCAATAAGTCAACGCCAGAATTAGTAGAAGCATAAAATGAAGCTAAATAACCATCTGCATCTACAAATAAATCTTTTCTAGGGTCAGTATTATTGTCTAATAAAGAAATAAAACTTTCATGAACACTTAAATCACCTCTTTGATCATTAAATTGAAACCATGGATTACTATTATTATATGCTGTTCCAAATGCAAACACTGCATTATCAGAGGCACTTGAAAAACTATTAGCCAAAGCAGTTAAAGCTTTTTGAGAATATCCTGCTTTGTCTACTTTAGACAAATGAATATAATTTCTTGCTTTAATTCCATATGCAAACTTTTTCCATTTTGTAACACTTCCCCCATATAATAAATCTGTTGTTGAAGAAATTGCTGAACCATTATTAGATCCACTTAATAATGCAATACCTTCATCCAATAACTTATCAGCTGCTAGATAAATACTTTCTTGATTATCAAATTTAGGATTGATAATTTCATTTCCTTTAAAAGCTTGAGAATATGGAATATCACCCCACATATCGCTTGTCTGAACCAAAGATAAAGCAAGCAAAATTTTACCTAAAGCTTGATAATGAGGTTTATTTTTTGTTTGAGAAATATTAATTAAATCATTACAAACTTTCAAACTTCCACCTCCATACAAACTAAATTTCCATAAATTATCAAAATCGGAAGCAGAGAAAACATATTGACTATATACTTCCATTTGACGACCATTACCAATCATTTGATTAGAGAAAATTGATGCATACTTTGCCATTTCGCCTCCTTGAGAATAAGCTACATTTACTATTGCAGAAGATAAAATTAACTCTGGTTCTGAAGAAGTTAATCTAGCAGGATCCGAATTGACATCTAAAAACTCTTTCTTACATGATGTTGTAAGTAACATCAACCCTAAAATACTAATTATTATTTTTTTCATAATTGTTTCTTTTATTTATGATAAATTAAAATGATGCTTTAGCTTTAATTCCAAAGCTACAAATACCTGGCATATTGAAATAATCTAAACCTTGTAAATTTGAAGCACCCGTCAAACTTTGTTCAGGATCAATACCAGTGTAAGGCGTCCACAAAATAATATTTCTTGCAAAAAATCCTACATCAAATGCCTTTACTGTTTTCCATTTTTTAGTATCAAAGCTAAAATTTAAAGCGATTTCTCTTAATTTCAAGAAATCCGCATTTTCTACAAACTGACTTGAAACAGCTCCAAATCCACCACCATTACCTTGGTACCATGCTTGGTTTAATGCTGTAGAAATTGTATTAACAGCCCCTGCACCAGAAACTTCATTTAAAGAGGCATCATAATGTACAATATTATTATTAGCGTCTAGATGTCCTAATACACCTGTAAATACTGTTTCTGTACCTCTAGCTTCTGTTTCTTTAGCAGTTCCCATTGTAACTAATGCTCCTCTAGTACCATTCCATAATTGGCCCCCATTCTTCCAACTCAACAATACATTAAGGCTTAATCTCTTATATGTAAATGTATTACCAAAGCCCATTAAGAAATTAGGATTAGGATTACCTATAACTGTCGGTTTTACATCGGCTAATGGTTTTCCATAAGTAGTAGAAGATTGATCATCATCAATTACAACATTTCCACTTGCATCTCTTAACCAATCGGTACCATAAAGAACACCATATTGTTGTCCTACTACTTGCTGGATATCAGTGCTAGCAAATCCTCCCATTCCTAGATTTGTTAAACCAGGATAAAGAGAAAGAACTTTACTTCTATTCATACTCCAATTAACCATTACATCCCATTTAAACGATTTTGTTTTTACAGGTGTAATATTTAACATTGCTTCCAATCCCCAGTTTTGAATTTTACCCGCATTTAGATATTGACTTGTATATCCAGAGCTTGGTGATACACTAACTGGAATAATTTGATTAGTTGATACATTATAATACTGAGTTAAGTCAACCCCAACTCTATTTTCAAAAAACTTAAGTTCAGTTCCAATTTCATAAGAATAAGTATATTCATTCTGTAATCTTGAATTTCCTAAAGATGTGCTTGATTGAAATCCACCAACTCCATTAAATGGAAATTGAACCCCACTTGCCCATGGATCAATAGTGCTACCTGCATTATAATATGTTTTTGTAACATGCAAATGAAGTTCTTACTTTACCATAAGATAAGAATTTTGGATTGAGATTCATATCTTCAGAAAACACATATCCAAGATTTAAACTAGGGTATAAATATGTATTAAATTCTTTTGCTAAAGTAGAAGTTCTGTCCATTCTTAAAGTACCTTCTAAGAAAACAACATTATTCCAGTCAAATCTAGCTACACCATATCCTGAATACTTCCTGTGTTGACCATATATATCTTTTGTGATATATGTAGAGGCGTTAGCCATATTAGCAAAATTTGGTGATAATAAATTATTACCTTCTGCATAGACTTGTTGATAATAATTATCATAAATATTTGCTCCTATAACAAAACTACTATTCCAGTTATTTCTCAATTTAAAAGGCATAGTTATAAAAACATCCCCATTTAAAATTCTACTAAAATAATTATCATTTCTATAAGAACCTGTAGATAAAGCTGCTGAATTGATATCAATGTATTGTTGTCTTCTATCCGTATATACATCTCCTCCAAATCTTGCAGTCAATGTAATAAAAGAATTTAAATCCCAATTTGCTTGAACATTTCCATATACTCTATCTAAATAGCCTCTATAAAAATTTTTATTAGCAGTCCAATAAGGATTATCATACGCAGCATTTCTTCGATATGCTCTTTGAGTTCCATTCGCAAAGATATAAGCGCCTTGTGATTCATCATTAGGGTCAGAAGCACCATTTGCATTATCAAAAGTTATTGGAGTTCTTAACAATCCTAACATTACACCAGAAGTATTACTACCTTGTTGCAATTTATTATCTTCTGAGTTAACATAATTTAATGTATAACTCATATTAAATTTTTCACTAATTTGTGAATTTGCACCAAAACTTAAATTTACTCTATTATAGTAATTGTTTGGCATAATACCTTTTTGATTTCTATCTGCAACAGAAAAACGGAATTGATTTTTTTCATTTCCACCAGTCATAGAAATACTATTATCTATAGTCCAACCTACATTAAAAAAGTCATAT
>JBIPPG010000054.1:0-11117 GCA_044368545.1 Chitinophagales bacterium
ATTACCTTGATTAGATATTACAGTATTATTTACGTCAATTTCTCTATCGTTCAATTTCAGATTAATATCTTTTGACCAAATTTTATCAAAATTTTTATCAAAACAACTTATGCTAATATACTTTTGTTTATCCTCATCAAAATAATTATAAAGAATAAATTTACTTTCATCATTTGACGCATTATAACGAATTACATTGTTATTAGATGGTGTTATCATAATTGTTCCAAACGCAAGTGCCAAAGCATCTATTTTTGCAGCTGTATGCTTAAAAATACCTATTTGTTCAATTTTATCAGAAGCTCTTAAATCATTGGTTAACTCATTTTTGTATACAAGGTATTGCTTTTTCTCTTTTTTATATAAAATACAATAAATTTTATCTCCAACACTTATCATCCCATCCAACACATAATCATTTGCTTTCCAGCTTTTACTTTCCCAATCTTTTTGTTCTAAAGTTTTAAGCAATTTTAGATTTTTGTCATATTTTTTTACTTTTAATTTTTTAATACCTTTTCTTAATTTTTTTACGCCAATGGTAATAATTTCTCCCTTAGAATTAGAGGCTGCAAACTGAGGCAAATTATCTCCTTTCGCCTCTTCGCTCCAAGCTATTTTATAATCCTGGGAGTAGACATTTAAAAATAAAGAAAAAAAGAAAAAGAAAATAAATTTAAGCTTCATACTTAATAAAATTTTGACAAAAATATATAAAAATGTTGTTTTGTATTAAAATTATTTCATTTCCAAGGGTTTTTGAAAATCAAACCCAGCATATTTTACTTGAATTTCATTTAAAATACCATCCAATTCTTCAAAAATCATTGAATTGGTCAATCGAGCTCTAAATTCTTTGATATCGGGCAATCCCTTGAAATACGAAGCATAATGTCTTCTCATTTCCAATATTCCTAGATTGTTTCCTTTCCAGGTAATGGAGTGTTTTAGATGCGTTCGGGCGGCATACACACGCTCTTCTACCGTTGGAGGCGCCATCAATTCTCCTGTAGCAAAATAGTGTTTTATTTCCCTAAAAATCCATGGATAACCAATTGCTGCACGTCCAATCATGATGCCGTCTATATCATAGGTATTTTTATACTCATACGCTTTTTCAGCACTATCTATGTCGCCATTCCCAAAAATGGGTATATGAATTCTAGGATTATTTTTTACTTTTGAAATCCAACTCCAATCGCTATGTCCTTTGTACATTTGTGTTCGAGTTCGAGCATGAATAGACAAGGCTTGAACGCCTATATCTTGAAGCCTTTCGGCTACTTCTTCTATATTAATGGTCTCCGAATCCCATCCCAGTCTTGTTTTGACCGTAACGGGCAATGAAGTAGATTCGATTACGGCTTTTGTCAATGCTATCATTTTGGGGATATTTTTTAATATACCTGCGCCAGCCTCTCTTGACACCACTTTTTTTACTGGACAGCCATAATTTATATCCAACAATGTAGGTTTATGTTTTTCTACAATTATAGCAGAATATTTCATTGCTTCAAAATCACTTCCAAAAATCTGAATCCCAATTGGGCGCTCATAGTCATATATATCCAGCTTTTGAACACTTTTTTCGGCATTGCGTACGAGCCCATCGGTAGAGATAAATTCGGTATACATAAGATCGGCACCAAACTCTTTGCACAAGGCACGAAAAGGCGGATCGCTCACGTCTTCCATGGGCGCTAATAATAGTGGAAAAACTCCAATCTCTTCATTTCCAATTTTTATCATAGATTTGCAAAATTAAATAAATTATTTTAAAACGACATGGCGCATTCCCAAAACAAGTCACATTCACTACTTACATTCATCTCCAGCTTTGTATTGGGCCTTTTTTTAATGGTGGTTTTATTAAGTATTTTTTTAGTTACAAAAAGCAATGGAGAGGCCGATGCGGCTAGTTTTCAGCTATTATTGAACAATTTATTGAAAGAAGATTTATTCAAAATACAAATTCTTCAACAATTGAGTCTATTTGGACTTCCGGTTTTATTTTATTCCATTTTTAGACGATTTAATTTTTATGAAATCAATAAAATTGAGTCTTTTCCAAATTTTGTATTGATTTTATGGGGGATTGCGTTTGCAGTTTTTGCTTTTCCTGTTTTATCTTTTTTTGAGCAATTGATTATCAATATTCCATGGCCTGCCGAAATTAGAGATATGGCTGAAGCCCAAAAACTTGCTAATGAAAATGTAATCAATCAATTTTTGGATATAAAAAGTACTTCTGAATTTGTATTAGCCATTATCACAATGGGTATTTTTGCAGGATTTTTTGAAGAGTTATTCTTTAGAGGCGCTATTCAAACGATATTGAATGATAAATTAAAAAATCCTTTTACTGCAATTATCATTACAGGCGTAACTTTTGGGGTTTTTCATCAAAATTTTTATCAATTTATCCCCATTGCATTCATAGGCATTTTATTTGGATTTATTTTTTACAAAACACAAAATCTATGGATAACGATATTTATACATATTTTTTATAATACCAGTCAGGTCGTTTTATTTTATTTGCATAAAACCAATCGAATAACTTTTGACATTGACAATTCAGAATCTATTCCACTCTGGCTCGAAGCTATATCATTAATAGGTGGAGCCTTTTCATTTTATAAATTATACACCTCAAAATTGAATACTACTCATGAATAATTTTATTACAAGAAGTCTTACCGCCATTGTATTTGGAGCCGTGGTCATACTAGGGCTTATTTTCAACTCTTGGAGTTACTTGATAATTACAGGTCTAGTACTTGTAGGTAGTTTGCTGGAATTTTTCAAAATTTCTAGCCCCATGTATCGAAAAGATAAGAATCATTCGGAATTATACCGAAATATAATGATTCCTATGGCTATCTTATTCTTTGTTTTAAGTTTTTTTGTAGCACAAAACAGACTTGAAAGTAAGTACTTATTCATAGCTCCTATTTTTATTGCAATTTTTTTCAATATCGAGCTTTTTCTAAAATCGGCACGTCCCTTTAGAAATATTGGATTGAATATCATGGCATTATACTATGTAGCATTGCCTATGTGCCTTATTCATTTTGTAGGATTTACAAATGGGCAATTTACAGGGGCAATTGTATTAGCTATTATGTTTATTATTTGGGCAAATGATAGTGGCGCATATATCGTTGGAAGTTTGATAGGCCGTAAAAAATTATTGCCACACGTATCTCCCAATAAATCTATCGAAGGCTTTATCGGAGGTGGATTATTCTGCTTTTTATTGGCTTATCTCAATATTAATTTTTTGTATAAATTGGTATGGTTTGAAAGTCTAACATTGATCAAACCTTTAACGTGGTACTTGATAGCATTGGTCATTTTTCTTTTTGCTACGATGGGAGATTTGGTAGAAAGTTTACTAAAAAGAAGCTTAAATATCAAAGATAGTGGAAGTATTTTGCCTGGACATGGTGGATTTTTAGATAGATTTGATGCATTTTTATTTGTAATGCCATTTGTAGTTGCAATTGTAAAAATTTTTAATTAATTTTGCACAAAATTACAAGATGCAATTTTATTAAAAAATATTCGTTTTTAATAGAACAAGCACTAATCACTAATAAATTATAATAATATGTTTAACGAATTTTATGACCTAAAGGTACATCAAGCCATGACAAAAGATATTATTGCGGCAGATACTAGCAATAAAATTTCGCAAGTGGCAACTGTTTTTGCAGAAAAGAATTTTCATCATATTCCCGTATTGGAAAATGGAATTGTGGTGGGTATTATCAGTGTAAAAGACGTATTGAAAAAAATCATGCAATGGACTGTAGCCAATAATATGACTACAGATTTTAGAAAATTGGATGCTGAAATTTCAATCAAATCTGTAATGACACCCAATCCAGTAACTATTTCTCCAGAAGCTACATTAGAAGACGCAAAAAAAATATTAGCTAAAAGCAACTTCCAAGCATTACCCGTAGTGTTGGATGGCAAAATTGTAGGCATATTAACTACAAAAGATTTTGTACGATTGAAAGTAATTAAAATAGAAGGCTCGGATTATAATCCTATCTAAATTAATAATTTAGAAAAGCCTAAAACAATTAGAATACATAATAATACAAAGAAATTGTATGGCAACAATTACTATTGAAATAAGTTCAAAAAACAAATTAGAAGTACTCATAGCATTTCTAAATTCGTTGAGAATTAAATTTAAACTTGAAAAAGAATACAATCCCGATTTTTTAGAAAAAATCAAACAAAGCGAACGTGAAATAGCAGATGGCAAAACGGTTAAGGTAAACAAAGATAATCTAAATGAATATTTAGGATTATAAATGGACTATGTTTTAGAATTTTCTGAAAGAGCCGATCATGATATAGAATCATTTAAAAAATCTGGAAACAAAGCACTTCTAGTAAAATTGTCAAAGCTCCTAAGAGAACTAATGGAAAATCCAATTGAAGGAACTGGAAAACCAGCACAATTAAAACATCACTTAAATGGTCTTTATTCTAGAAGAATAAACCAAGAACATAGATTGGTGTATCGTATCGAAAATAATATTGTTTATATTCTATCGGTTAGAGGTCATTATTATTGAATTATGGACACTTTATATTTTTAAAAAACAATAACGCATAAAAAAAAGACTTTTGGAATTCCAAAAGTCTTTTTTGCGTATATTTAAAAAGCAATAAAATTACTTAACTCTTCGTAGTTTGGCTCTAGGTCCCATTTCACTTTCGTATACTTTTTTGATACCATCTCCAAGAGCTGCCTCAATATCTCTAACATCTCTCACCAATTTAGCCATTCCTCCTGGCTCAACCGATGCCGCTTGGTCGCTTCCCCACATAGATCTATCTAAGGTAAAGTGTCTTTCAATAAATTTAGCTCCCATAGGAATCGTGGCCAATGTAGTACTCAATCCTGTCTCGTGTCCAGAATATCCTATAATATTACCAGGAAACAAATTTCCTAACGTATAAATCATATTTAGATTCAACTCTTCGGGCTTACAAGGATAGGTAGAAGTAGCGTGAGCAACCAATAAATTATCCAATCCAATTGCATTAACAGCAGCATGAATTTCATCCATCGTACTCATCCCTGTAGAGATAATCAACGGTTTTCCAGTATCTTTTTTCTTTTTCAACAATCCAATATCGGTCAAAGAAGCCGAAGCAGCTTTGTACATCATAGGTTGAAATTTTTCAAGAAAATCTACAGACTCCTCATCCCAGCAGCTAGCAAACCACACCATACCTACTTCTCTACACAAATCGTCAATGGCTTTATATTC
Source organism: Chitinophagales bacterium (assembly GCA_044368545.1). Lineage (GTDB taxonomy): Bacteria > Bacteroidota > Bacteroidia > Chitinophagales > JADJOU01 > CHPMRC01. The sequence goes on from JBIPPG010000054.1 coordinate 5,301, forward strand.
TGCATCGCCAAACTCTACTTTATATCTATAATCAATATACTTCATTCTTCCCCAAGGCGTATCACGCTCTATATCCCATTGGTCTCTAGGCGTACAAACTTCAGGTGTTCTTTTTTGAAATTTTACGGCATCACATCCCGCTTCTTTTGCTTTGATGATTAATTCTTTGGCAATATTAATATCTCCATTATGATTCAATCCTATTTCTGCAATAATAAAACAAGGATTGTCTCCCCCTATTTTCTTGCCATTTGATAAAATAATTTCCTGCATTCTTAAATATTTTGATACAAAGTTAAACAAATAAATCACATTTTTAGTTCTTATTTCTCCAAAACATACATTTTGTTTGAAAAAGTAAGACTTATCTCCAATCCATAGTGGTCTGAATAATCCACTAATTCATTCATTTTAGGCGCTATTAAGGATAATTTTGAACAATCCAGCACATTATTCCTATCTAATACAAAAATGTGGTCGAGCTGTTCTGGTTTGGCATCTTTATTCCAATAATTCTTATTATCAAACGTATAATTTTTGTTTTTATCACTAAAAGAAGTTTCTTTCACACCTGTTGTATTTACAAAATTGTTATACTCATTAGAATTTAAATCAAAATTGTAATCTCCTGCAAGCAAAAGGGGGGTATGGAGATTTGCAATAGGATTAAGAATTTCCTCAACAATCTGATTTAATTGCTGTCCTCTTAGAATTTCAGACGTGGCTAATTTGTAATCTGATTGTAAATGCGTATTGACTACATACATTTTTTGAAAATTATGTTCAAATGAATAGAGCGTTGCACCTTTTGAAACTAAAGCATCGTGCAATTTATGATTTCTAAAAAAAATAGTTTTCTCTTTTTTTATAGAAATTTTTGAGAGTATCATCAGCCCATTTGAAAACTTCAAAAACTGGCGTTGAGGCAAAAGAATGTATGGGTATTTATATTTAAGTTCTTGCTCAATTTTAGAAACAGCCGCTTTATCAAAAACCTATTGAAGCTGAATAATATCAGATGATGAATTTTTAAGAAAATCGATAATTTGATTTAATCTTATTTCTTGCCACAACTTATCTTTTTTGGAAAAAGAATAACAAACTTTAGGTAGCATTTTTACATTCCAACTCGTAATTTTTATCTTTTCTTGGGTAAATCCTTGAATTGAACATAAAAAAATAAATACTAATAAAACATTACGCATATTCTAATAAAATATGCTGCAAAATTAGTTTGATTTTTAATTTCTTACTTTAAGGCTAGATAAAAGTTAGATGAAGAAATTGAAAGCAAAAAAAGATTTTTTAATCTTTACTTAACTGTAAAATAATATACTCACAAAAATCTCTAAACGCTCCAAAACCACCTTGATTATCCGCAATATAATCTACATTTGCCTTAATTTCATTTACCGCATCGGCTGGACAAGCCGTAACACCTGAATGTTGTATCACCTCCAAATCATTCATATCATCGCCGATATAAGCTATTTCATCAAAAGTTAAATTATTCTCAAGAAGAAATTGCTTCATTACTGAAAGTTTATCCTTTACGCCCAAGAAAACTTTTTCTATTTTCAATTTTTCGGCTCTTCGGGATACGGGCCCTGAATTTTCACCCGTCATAATCGCTATTTGAATATTCGTAAATTTTCGCAATCGTTCAGCACCCATTCCATCTCTAAGCGAAAAACGTTTTAGTTCCTCCCCTTTTTCCGAATAATAAACCCCACAATCTGTCAATACGCCATCTACATCGGTAAATAACCATTTAATTTTCTTAACGCTCTCTTTCATTTTTATCAATTTAAATTGCTGTCCAGCCTCCGTCTACTACTAAATTAGACCCAGTCATATATGAGCTGGCATCGCTAGCAAGAAATACAATGGCTCCTTTATAGTCCGTTGGTTTTGCCATACGATTCAACGGTGTTTTGGCGCTATAATTCATTACAAAATAATCATCTTGACTATTTTCTACTCCACCTGGAGACAAGGTATTGACACGAACGCCATCTTTGCCCCAATAAGCAGCTAAAAATCTTGTAAAATTAATAACCGCACCTTTGGTAATAGGATAGGCAGCCGATTTATAAAAAGTCTGATTGCCATTTCGGTCTTTGTAAATGCTTTGGTCTGGACCAACCATTCCATAAGTAGAAGCTACATTTACAATACTGCCACTTTTCTGAGCTTTCATAGCTTGACCAAATACCTGACTACATAAGAAAACGCCTGTAATGTTTACGTCCATTGATTTTTGAAGCATTTCCAAAGGATAATGTTCAAACATACTTTGCTGTCCCGCCAACGTAGGATTTTCAAACATATCATTCATAGCTGCGTTATTGATCAAAATATCTATTTTGTCATATTTCAATAAAATTTCAACTTTTGCTTTTTCTATTTCAGCCTTTTTAGTTACATCAAATATTTGAACCAAATGTTTTTCTGAATTGGGCAATTTTGCTTTCAATTCATTACATTTTGTTTCATTCATATCACATATTACTACATTCGCTCCTGTTTCAGCCAATGCCACACAATGATTTTGTCCAATCAAACCTGTAGCACCTGTAACGATAGCAACTTTTCCTGTTAAATCAAATGGATTCATATTCTATTATTTTTTATTTATAATGGTGTCAATATCAAATCTTTTTAGATAAAAATCATCTCTGATTTTTTCTTCCAGTTCACTAATTTCCTTATTATTTTTCTTCAAAAATTGAGTATATAGTCGCTGTTTCAATTCATAATCAAACCAAAACTGGTATTGTTCCAATCTTTGATTCTCCAATATTCCTTTTTCTCTTTTGGCATTGAACAAACTCTTAATTTTATCCCAAACGGCCATTATTCCATCTTTTTCAATAGACGAAAACACCGAAACGATGTCATCTACCTCGCTTCTAGAATAATGAAGCGCCGCTTCTATTTCCTTTTTGGCATACAACGCCTTATCTTTAAGAATTCCATCTGCTTTATGAATTATAAAAAAATCGGCGACCTCCATAATTCCTTTCTTCACACCCTGCAATTCATCTCCAGACGCAGGCATCATTAGCAATACAAATAAATCGCTCAAATGACGCACGATGGTTTCCGATTGTCCCACACCAACGGTCTCAATAATAATTATATCAAATCCTGCTATTTTTGCTAAGGCTACATTTCTATGCGAATTAAGTCCTACTCCGCCTAGCTGATTGCTACTAGGGCTAGGTCGGATAAATACATTTTCCAATCGTGATAAATTCTCCATACGAGTTTTATCGCCCAAAATACTTCCTTTGGAATGTTCGCTACTTGGATCTATCGAAAAAACCGCTATTTTATGCCCTAAACTATGCAAACAAGTGCCCAAACATTCGATAAAAGTACTTTTTCCTACACCCGGAATACCACTAATACTGATGACCATACCATTGGAAAGCATCGATTTATTTCTAGCTATCAATTCATCTACAAGCGAATTGTCCGATTCTAAAGTACTTTCGTTGAGAGTAAATGCCTTGCTGAGTGCTACTAAATTTCTAGCTTTAAATTTTTGTTCAAAAACTTCGATAACGTCTTGCATTTTTGCAAATTTTTAAGCCATTTTCATAGCCGATGAAAATGCGTCAAATTCTTTTTCTTTATCTATAAGGTATTCCTTTTTTTCTTTATCTTCTACAAATTCAGAAATAGGATTTGTATTATTGAGCAATTCAAAAACAGGCTCTTGATGATAATTATCTTCTGTCAAGGGAGCGTACATCCATTCTGCATTTCGTTTTACAAAACGTTTTTTTCCTTCTACAAACAAAAATTGATTGTATTTATACTTTTCTCTTGTACCTCGTTGATGCTTATACCAAAAACTTTGAATGGTAGGGAAATTCAAGGTTTCATTTTTTGTCAATGTCGCTTTTTGTTCAATGCCAATAGCCTCCATCAAACTATGGAAAATAAAACGAGAACTTACTGGCGTATCTATTTTTTGAGCGCCATCGCCATTTGGATTTAGCCAAAAAAGTGGTACACGATTACCGCCATCATTCACATTAGAAAAATGATAATACCAATTCATTTCTCCAAAATTATCGCCGTGATCGGAACAAAAAACAACTAGATTATTCTTATCTTTATGAATTCGTTCTACAAATAAGTTCAAATCATCTTTGATTATCTGATAACTTGTTTGCTGGCGTTGATATATAAGCTCTGCATACTTGGGATCAATGACAGGTTCATCGTGCAGTAAAAAATTCTGATTGGCAATTTTGAACAAAGTGGTTACTTCATTGATTTTCTCCCACAAGCTTTTTCCTGACAATTTAAATGTATCGGCGATATGATAAGGAAAATGGGTTTCCATCAAATTGATAAAAAAGAAACAAGGCTGTCCTTTTTCGTCATTTTCTTCTATTAATTTCTCTACATGTGCAAAAGCGTCCAAATGGGTATTTTGTCCCCAGCAGTTGGCCACTTCTATATCTTCCAATAATTGTTGAGAAATAACATCTTTTGAAAAAATCATATTTCGCACTCTATGCTTGCTCATAGAGAGCAGTAAATACATAGTCTTTTTCAACTTTGGAGTTACCAATTTCCATGTTTTGTGCACTTCGTCAAATCCTCTATCCAGCCCAAAAATCTCTGTTGTTACAGGATTTGCAGTTACTTGAATGGTTTTATAACCCTTCGATTTCATGTGTTCGGACAAGGTAGGAATATCGCTATTGAGTCTACGAGTATGTGTATCGGTACCGTGTTCATGCACATTTAATCCTGTAAACAAGCATGAAGTAGCAGGCAAAGTCCAGCAAGCACTTGAACGAGCTTGCGTAAATTGTATACTATTTTGTTCTACATAAGGCATATCTACCCCATTATTGTATACAGCGTCTTTTCTAAGACTATCCGCAACGATTACAAAAATATGCTTTGGTTTTTCCAATTTGAATAAATATGAATTCTGCAAAAATATAAAAAAATGATGAAGGCTACGCTAAAAAAATAAGCGAGATGAAATTTCACCTCGCTTATTTAAGAATTAATTAAACTTATGGACTTTTACAATCCTATTTTTATCCATTGTGTTCCGTCAGAAACAATTTTCATAGAATTTCCAAAGCTAGCACCTGCACCATAACCCGCTCCAGAAACTGTATTTCTAATAAATGTTTCTGTAACATCGGCAATACCGCCTATCGTCAATATACTAGTAGATAAATTCAAATCAATATCATCGCCTTTACCCATGTTTACAATTTGTAAAACTCTATCTTTATTAGCCGCCGCAGAAGGCAATGTAAGGGTATGAGTACCTGTAGGACCCGTTCCTCTGTAGATTAGAATTTCATCATCAGCCAAAACAGTATAACTAGAAGTAAAGATTACAACTTTTTCTTTTTTCAATGTTGAGATAGAACGATGTCTTACAACACCTGCAGAATCTGTCATAATGCTATCTGTAGATGCTCCAGACTGCAAACCAGCCAAGGTCAACGTATTGGTAGCAGAAGTAGTAATCGTAGTAGCTCTATCTAAAGTTCCACCCAAAACAACGCTATCTCCAGAAATACTTGTACCATTCTTAGCCATATTTTTGAATGCTGCAATAGATACGCTATCTCCGTTTTTACTTAATTTTATTACATTTCCACTCAACGATAATTTTTGAATCTCGTTCGTAGAATCTATATCCAAATCAGCTGCAATATGAGTATTTACAAGAGCTCTTAAACTAGTTGCTGTATCAATAATCGCTTGTTTGTTTGTATTGATTCTATTACTCAATGAGGTTGTATCAATGATTAAACCTGCCAAATT
>JBIPPG010000326.1:0-3184 GCA_044368545.1 Chitinophagales bacterium
GAAAAAATCCATCGATTTGTTGAATGTTTCCGAAATAGAAAAGAATTGTTTGGGTTGCATTTTTAATATTTAAGTAAAAATTATAAATGGATCACTTCACCGTAAGCTGCTGCAGTAGCTTCCATTACGGCTTCGCTCATAGTAGGATGTGGGTGAACAGCTTTTAAAATTTCGTGTCCCGTAGTTTCCAATTTTTTAGCCATTACTATTTCAGCTATCATCTCGGTTACGTTCATACCTATCATGTGTGCGCCAAGCAATTCGCCGTATTTAGCATCAAAAATCATTTTTACAAAACCATCTTTGGCACCTGCCGCACTTGCTTTTCCACTCGCAGAAAATGGAAATTTTCCTACTTTCAACTCATATCCTTTTGCTTTAGCTTCTTTTTCGGTCAATCCAACAGAAGCTATCTCTGGCGTACAATACGTACAACCCGGGATATTGGTATAATCAATAGGTTCTACATGCATATTGGCTAGTTTTTCTACACACAAAATACCTTCTGCCGAAGCCACGTGAGCCAATGCTGGTGTATCAATTACGTCGCCTATTGCATAAATTCCATCTACATTGGTTTTGTAGTACTCGTCTACTACTATTTTACCTTTATCCAATTTTATTCCCAATTCTTCCAAGCCTATTCCTTCAATATTACTTTGAATACCTACTGCAGAGAGTACGATATCACATTCTTTTTTCACCTCGCCATCAGCTGTTTTTATTACAACTTCACAGCCATTCTTGCCCACGTTTACTTTTTCTACGCTGCTATTTGTCATAATTTCCAAGCCTTTTTTCTTGAAAATTTTCGCCAATTCTTTGCTCACATCTTCATCTTCTCTTGGTACGATATTCGGTGCAAATTCTACCAAAGTTACTTGCGTTCCCATCGTCTGATAAAAATAGGCAAACTCCACGCCTATAGCTCCTGTACCTACTACAATCATAGATTTTGGAGCGGTAGGAAGCGTCATAGCATCTCTGTATCCTATGATGTTTTTGCCATCTTGAACCAAATTTGGCAAGGCTCTACTTCTAGCACCTGTAGCGATAATGATATTTTTTGCTAAATAATCTTTTTTAGAACCGTCTTCTGCCGTTACTTCTACTACTTTTCCTCTTTTCAATTTTCCAAAACCATTGATAACATCAATTTTGTTTTTCTTCATCAAAAACTGAACCCCTTTGCTCATACCATTCGCTACCTCACGGCTTCTATTTACTACATTTGGAAAATCTGCTTTGGGAGCACCTACGGTTATGCCATATTCCGATGCATGATTGATATATTCAAATACTTGTGCACTTTTCAATAACGCTTTTGTAGGAATACATCCCCAGTTGAGACATACGCCACCCAAGCTTTCTTTTTCTACTATTGCTACCTTGAATCCCAATTGACTTGCTCTAATAGCTGCAACATATCCACCTGGGCCACTACCCAAAACTATAATATCGTAATTCATATTTTAATTCTTATTTTGATTGCAAAAATAATTAAATGGATTTAAAGACGTGATAATTAAATATTAAATATTTTTTTATGTAGGGTGTGCCCTCTTCAAAGAGGCTAAATAGGAGAAGTTTCTTTAAATTAATATTCGTTAAAGCCTCTTTAAAGAGGTCAGGCTGTGCAGGGCTTCGCTTCGCTTCGGTCTCGTCAAATAATTTCTATTTTTAATAGAAATTATTTGACGAGACTACTCCCGTTGGTCGTACCCTTACCATCCTTCACACGGGGGTCGCGCCAAATTTTAACAATAAATTTTGTTGAATTTTTTATAATCCTACAACTCCACCTTATTCAAAAAATAAATAAGAATAGCCAATCCTACCGTAATACAGCTATCCGCTACATTGAAAATAGGACTAAAGAATGTAAAAGGCTGTCCGCCCATACTTGGAATCCAGTAGGGAAATGTGCCGTGAAACATAGGGAAATACAACATATCTACTACTTTGCCTTGAAAAATGCCTGCATAGCCCGACCCAAAAGGCACAAATTTGGCTACCGTAGTATGATAATAGCTACTTTCCGAAAATATCATACCATAGAATACGCCATCTATTACGTTGCCTATGGCTCCCGCCAATATAAATGTAAGGGCAATCAGGAATCCTTTGTGAACGCCTCTTTTAAATTGGTAGAAAAAATAAAAGGTAATTACAATCGAAAAAATAACCCTAAATATGGAAAGTACATATTTTCCAAAACTTCCTCCGAGTTCCATTCCAAAAGCAGCGCCCGGATTTTCGGTAAAAGCTATACGAAACCAATGCGGAATTACCATCACTTCTTCGCCCAAGAAAAAATGAGTTTTGATATATATTTTGCTCCATTGGTCTAGGATTAATAAAACCGCGAACAATATAAAATAGAATGCGTATGCTTTTTTGGAGTTCATATTTTTATTTAATAAGGTTTGCAAAAGTACATAAAATTGTTTTTTTAGTTCAAAAAGGATTTTTTAGACTTACTTTGTACTTGATATGATTTTTATTTTATTTTTTGTTATTGCTTTCTTATACAGCTTACTGATTATTTGGTATGGGAATGGCTGGAAGCAAACGCCACATTTTCAAAGTGATAAAAAAGAACATTATGCACCACTATCTATAATTATACCTTATCGAAATGCTAATGAAGCACTCAAAAACTTATTAAATTATTTTGAATCTAAGAAAGAATTGGAATTTGAAGTGTTACTTATTGATGATTTTTCGGAACAGGTTTTTGATTTATCAAATGAATATTCGTTTCCTATCCAAAAGCTAATATTACAAGAGTTCAATTCTTCGCTGACACCTCATAAAAACAATAAAAAAGAAGCCATAGACTTAGGTGTATCACAGTCAAAATTTCCTTTTATCCTCTGTGCCGATAGTGATGTATTGCCTAGCAAAAACTGGCTTGAAGGTATGATGCATTTTGCACAAAAACACAAACCTAAATTTGTTGCGGGAATTCATCGATATTTGCCTCAGCCTTCATTTCTCAATTATTTTCTATCTTTGGAACAAGATAATTATACGGCTATTTCGTGTGCTGGCATTGCTCAAAAACATCCAACAATGTGCAACGGTGCCAATATGCTATTTCAGAAAGAAGCCTATGAAGCTGTGAGTGGATATGAAGGATTGTATCATATAAATGGTGGCGATGATATGCTCTTGCTCCATA
>JBIPPG010000055.1:0-11036 GCA_044368545.1 Chitinophagales bacterium
CGATGTTCCCGGCATCTTATCTATGGCTAACTCGGGGCCAAATACCAATGGTTCTCAATTTTTTATTACCGTTACGGCTACGCCTTGGTTGGACAACAAACACTCTGTTTTTGGAAAAGTAGTTTCGGGAATGGAAGTTTGCAATCTCATCAAAACAAATGATGGTATTAAGAAAGTAGAAATTATCCGTGAAGGTGCTGAAGCTAAAGCTTTCAAATTTGACAATGCAAAATTCCAAGCGATGATCGCGGAGCAAAAGAAAATTCAAGAAGAGAAAATGGCTGAGCAAAAAAGAAAATACGAAGAAATGATGCGCCAAAAACAAATGGAAACTGAAAAATCTATGCAAGTAGACAAACCAAAATTCTTGGAATATGTAAAGAAAACCTTCCCTAAAGCTACTATTTTGCCTTCAGGATTGGCTTATGTAATGGAAAAAGAAGGAACAGGCGATAAAGCGAAAGCGGGCAATACCGTTTCAGTTCATTACAATGGTGTATTGGAAGATGGCAAAAAATTCGATAATTCGTATGAGAGAAATCAACCTATCGAGTTTCCATTGGGACAAGGTATGGTAATTCCAGGATGGGAAGAAGGCATTGCGCTATTGAACAAAGGCGCAAAAGCTAAATTGATCATCCCTTATTGGTTAGCGTATGGTGTAGATGGCAGAGAGCCCGTTATCCCTAAAAAAGCTACGTTGATTTTTGATACCGAAATGATGAATATTAAATAAGAAATAGTGATTAGAAATTAGGAGTTAGGGATTAGAAACTTGACTTTTAAAGATTCAAAATCAACGATTTTCGTGCATAACAAAAAAGCCCCGGCAATTATTTGTTGGGGCTTTTTTTTGTTATTTTTTTTGGGCGCTTATCGGGTTGAAAATTCCGAGAATCGGAGCTATCCACTTTATACCAATCTTACTTATAAAATAGTCCAAACTATTTTGAAAGTTTAGAGTGGTATAATCTATTTTAATTTTATTTTTTTGGACAAAAGATCATATTCGTAATTTACGATACTTTCTTTTAAAATCAATCGGATAGCTTCCTCTATTATTTCAAAAGGAACAACAAACCATTCTCTAGGATTTAGTCTTTGTCCTTTTTCATTGAACAAATCAATATCTAAGCAAGCATTGGCAAAGAATCTATGTAAAAGTTCCTCCAATTTATCCGCATTTCTATTATATACTCTGTAGGATGCAACTTTTTGAACGTCTGCAAAAAGATAAGTCGCCTCATTTTTAGCATTTTTAATTCTTTCCTCTACAGAATTACTAGAAAATCCAACTTTATACAAATCTTTAATAGACTTTATTTGTGAATTTGTTGATTTTGTCTTCAACACATAAATCCAACCTGATTGAATATCTTCTTCATTAACAAGTCCCATATTGATAAATAAATCTTGTTCTATTTTCTCATAAGTTTTGGTAATCAATTTCCCGTTTTTTTGAATTTGTTTCCCTAATGAACGATAGAGCATATTGCTATATGTAGCATTCTCAAAAATAGTTCTTGTTCTTCCTTCAACTCTAACTCTATTCCCAGATTTTTGCTCCCATTCTTCTTTTTTTAAATTTGCTGATTCTAAATAAAGTAGTATTCCATCCATTATATAAAAGTCGCCCACATTTAGATTCTTTTCTATATTTGTAAATGGTAAAATCTGTCTTTTTCCCTCTTTAATTTCTTTATGCACTTTTTGAAACATAGCTTCATACTTCTCAAATTCCTTTTCTTTTAGTGGTTTTCTTCGCTCAACCATTTCAGGCAATTTCCGATCCTCTAGTCTAGGAGTGTGTTTGAATTTGAAAATATCTAAATCATTGTCCGTATCAAGCAATCCTAATACATCATCTTCTTCCAATATGTCGTCAATAGATTGCTTTTCCATTTCTACATAGCCCAAAAGATTGTGCCTGTCATAAGGTTTTAAAATTTTCTTTTGAGGATCATTTTCTATAAAATTTTTCAATTTTGCCAATAATCCATATTCCGACATACTAGATTTGTTAGGCTCTCTTTGGTTTTTGTCAAAAAAAATGTTTATCTCTTCAAACGAATCAATAAGCCGATCTTCTGAAGTTTTATGTGTTGTGGATGACTGTTTTGAATCTAACAATCCAAAATCATCATCATCAAAAATATCATCTAATGTCCATTTTTTATTATCCATTTTCTAGCGCTCTTTTACGTTTCAGTTCTCTTAAAAACACTAATGCTTCCGCCATTCTCTTTTCTTTATGGTCAAAAGCCTGAATGTTTGGTTGTTCTCCGTTGTTGTTTTTTACCCATTCTTTTATTTTTGGCCATAACAAAATGGCTTCTTCTTCGGTCATTTCAATTTTTGTAGATTGAATATGATCATCAATTAGCTTTAATACTTGAGCGGTAATCGATTTGCCTAATATCTCAAACGCTTTTTGAAAAGGATTTATTCTGTCAATCAAATCAATATGAATATCGTCAATATTAACAAAACTGCCTGCCATTCTTATAAACTTCTTGTTTCCTTGCTCTTCAATTGTACTGTTTTTAATGACAGAATCGACAACAACGTGTTGTCTTACTGCTTCTACATCATCTTCACTTAAATCAGGATATATTTCACGGATGATTTTAGGTATCAAAACGGTATTAATAACCTCTGGCTCTACATTGCCAGGTATTGCTTTAAGCATTTGAGGATTTTGCAATAGTTTCGCTTTCAAATCATTCAAATCAGTTTCGATAATGTCTTTGGCTCTTTGAGAAGTTGGTAATTTGAACCCTCTAATTTTAATTGTTTTATCGTCTTCTTCATCTTCATCCCCATTATCTTCATCTTCATTGTCTTTTAATTTAAATTTGAAGTTTGGCGCCAAAACTTGTTCCATTAATAAAGATGCCGTAATAGCTTTAAGCATATTGTTTACCGAAAGTTTTACATCATCATCTTGTGCATCTGGTTGTGCTATTAAGTTGGTGAATTGTGCGTGTGTTTTATTATTACTATCTCTTGTAGCTCTTCCGATAATCTGAATAATTTCTGTAAGCGAACCTCTATAACCTATGGTTAATGCGTGTTGACAATAAGGCCAATCAAAGCCTTCTTTAGCCATTCCAAGAGCAATAATGATGTCGATATCATCGGCCGATTTTACTTCGCGTAAATAAGCACTTATTTTATCTCTCGATTTTGGATGATCATTAACTAAATCAGCAACTTTTAATATTCTGCCTGTTTTATGACTTTTTATATGTAAAACACCTGTACTTTCCTCTTGAAACTCTAATTCTCCCAAAACATCAATAATATGATTGACTTCTTCATATTTTTCTTTTGAAGATTCAGCAGAGTTTACGCTAGGAATATGAATAATGGTTTTTTGATTTTCATCTAAGATTTCGGCTAGAGCTGAGATTCCAGTTTCATCATTCTTTTTAAAATATCTACCTTGGTAGAAATGATAACCAATTCCTAGCGATTTTAGGTATTCATATCCATTTAATTGTTGATAATAGGAATAGGTTACTTTTGTAAATTTTGCTTCATCCTCAGGCATTAAAACGGGAACGCTATCGCCTCTAAAATACGAACCTGTCATTGCTACAATATGAGCGTTTGAATGGTGCATAATACTCTTTAGCACTTGCCCAAGAATATTATCTCCTTCGGCCGATACGTGGTGAAATTCATCAATTGCGACTAATGTATCATTTAATTTTTTCACGTCTAATCCGTCAAACGCAAAACGCAAGGTGGCGTGGGTACAAACCAAAATAGGTTCATCGGAATCCAAAAATTTCAAAAAAGCAGATACCTTATTTTTTTCTTCTCCGGGTGTACAAAGATTGTATTTTGGATTAGGAATCCAGTCAGCAAAAAAGCCAAATTTTTTAAGATTTGTGGAGCCAAAAGAAGCTCCAATTGATTTTTCGGGCACAGCTACAATCACTTTTTTTATACCTTGGTTTTTCAATTTATCTAACGCTATAAACATCAAAGCTCTTGATTTTCCTGATGCAGGCGGTGCTTTTAGCAATAAATATTGAGCAGTCCTGCCTTCATAGGCTTTTTCCTGCATTTCTCGCATTCCAAGAGGATTGGTACTTTTGCTATTTCCTGTTTGATTGTAGGTTACTTCTATTAAGTTGGGCATATCGTTTATTACTTTAATTTAGAGTTGTTCGACATTTTGGACAACTGTTTAATTTTTAAATTTATTTAGATTTTTCTATTATAAAATATCCTCCAGTTTTTGGAGCTCCTTTAAATTCTATAAAACCAGCATCTTTTAGTTTCTTTATATATCTTTCTGCTGCCGAAAGACTTTTATCTAATAATCTAGCCACATCAGGTGCTTTCATTCCTGGGGAACTATCTATTAGCTTATATACCACATTAAGTTCTTCATTTACACCTTCACTTTCATCCTTAAAAGCTATGTTATTTACACCTTCATTTACACCTTCATTTACACCTTCATTTGTTTTAACATTAGAACTAAGCTCAGGAAAAACAACTGTAGTAATGTTTTCTTTATCAGTCCAAACAGGGGAAGGAAAATTATTTTTCTTACAATCGTCAATCATTCTTAATGTACCACTTCCTAACATTTCTATGTATTTACGAATAAAACATATTTGTGCAATATCAGGATTGCGAAGTACCGAATTGTGTTCTCTCTTTAAATCTCTAATGGTTATACCTTCTGGCAAACCTCCATAATTTGCTATTTCTGACCGATCTACAAAAATAGATATTTGAAGAAATCCATTTGCCGAATTATAATCACGATGCACCATTGCATTTAGTAACCCTTCACGAAGTGCCATTAATGGATAATTTAATTTTTCTTTTCTTAAAATACCATCTACAATAATGCTTTTACCAAAGGTAACATCAACAAAATCGAGTATTGCTGTGATGTTTTTGAAAATATTTCCTTCAAAAGTTCTATCGTTTAAAAAGAGGTCACCCGATTTATTTGAAGGATATACAGTAACTCTAATTCGTGACTGCGGAATAAATCTATTGGGATGTTTGGCAAATAAAACGATACAAGCATTGGTTAAATTTCCATTCTGAATTAAGCCCATTTGAATTAAAAAATCCTCAACATCTTCAAAGTTACTATTGGGTTTGTATGTTTTATAAAATAAAATAGTTGTGTTTATTTCTTCTATATCCAAATCTTTTAGGCCTGTACCCAGAACGGCTTTTCTTTCCCAATGAAAATCAGCTTCTTTACGTTCTTTAATTAATGATGTTAAAATTTCTCTACTGGATAGTTTGGTTGCGTCATTCTCTCTGATAAAAATCTTTCCATTGAATTGGTATGGTTTTTTTGCACCTTCCCATACACTAATAAGAATAACATCTTTCTTTTTGTATCGAATAACCTGAGAGGATATGGGTGCATTAGGTTTAATCCGATCAATCAGTAAATTTTGTAAACGCTCCCTAATCTTTTCAGCATTTTCTACTCCTACCACTTTTTTATCATCATCAATCCCAATAACCAAATCACCACCCTGCGTGTTGATAAAAGAGGTAATGGTTTTGGCTATAGCTTCTCTGTTAGCCACTGCTTTAAATTCTAAACGAACACCTTCTTTTTGCTGTAGCAAGTTGTCTATTATAAAACTACTATCCATTGTCTACTGGTTTATGGTTTAAAATATTTTCCACAAAATCGCTGTCCGAAAACTGTGTATTGATGTAGGTCATCATTTCATCTAAACGATAAAATTGTTGTGCCCAATTGCCATTTCTTAAGGTTACTGGAATATGGTTTTCTATCACATATTCATAAATTTCTATGGTTCTTGGGTCAAAGAGTTTGTTTTTTCTAACTACTATTTCATCACCACTTTTTAGTGCTAAATTTTTGAACAATTCTCTGGCAAAAACTACATCTCGATGTACTAGAAACCAATAGGGCTTCTTGAGTTCAATGGCTCTTTTAATTTCTTCAAAAGTAATGTTTTTCTCTCCTATATTTCCAGTGCCATAAAAAGGTCTTATGATACCCAAAAACAAATCGCACTCTTCAACTGCTTTTATGCAATTATCAAGATTGGATAACTTAGGATTGACTTTGATGCTTCCATTATGAGAATTGAATACTTCATAACCCAAGAGTTGTAATTGTGCCACAATTTGTGATAATTGGTCCTCAAAACCATACACGGTAGAACCAAGCATTATTTTTAGTTTTCTTTTAGTTTTACTCATTTCTTCCTCGTTTTTTTAACTTTTGCAAAAAGCGTATCTTTTAAGGTCATTTCTTCATACATTTTAAACAAATACTCCAAACGCTCCGTATCATTTTTGAAAGGCTGCAAACGGTAGCATTGCTCTATGGCTATGTCCAACTCTTGGTGTGCTTGTAGCAAACCTTTGGGCATAGTACTTGGATTGTACAACTGTGCCATTGTTTTGCTCGGGTGTTTTGCTCGTTCATCCAAAATATCAAACACATATTGATTGAGGTTTTCCTTTTGTTTGGTGGTAATTTCTGGAAAGGGGAAGGTGTTGTAAATTATTTCTTTAGAATATCGAATTCTTGTTTCTAATTTACCACCTACAGCTTTTGCCCAAAGCATATGCAATTTTGATGTTAAAATTCCAAAATGAAATGGTGAAAAATCATACATTACAAGCATACCATTACTAAAAACTTCATCAGCTTTTCCAATTCCAATTGGTAAATAAAATCTGTTCTCAGAGCTTGTAAATGGTATTACTAATGATTCTTTTTCTTTATATTTTCTGTAAAAAAATCTATGAGGAACTTCTGCCGCTTTTCGAGCATCTCGCCCTGCATTTAATCTATAAATTTCACATTTATCAATTCTATCCTTAATAAGTTTTATTTTGTAAGCCTCCTCAACTTTATCATCATCAATCCAAATACAATATCTCTCAACCCCATTAAGAAAATCATTACCACCTACAAATTTTTTAATAAATTTTTTAGAATTAAAATCTAGACTAATAAATTTTTCTTTTTCTTCTTTAGACAAAACTAAATAACCACCATCTATACCACTACTTCCTAGTGCCATTTCAGGTAAATTAGAAATAGATGTATCTCTTTTTTGAATAAAAAAATTATTTCCTGCTGATAAATACGGATTTATATTCTTTGCAAAAGTTTTAATATTTCCCTCAAAAATCAATTTGTCTTTATCACTTTTATTTTGCAATGAAATAATAACAACAGAAACACCTGCACTACCTTTTGCATTATTAATCCATTTAAAAGAAGTATATGTAAAACCTATTTCAAGATTTTTGAGAATAAAAGGCCAAATTAAATTTACTTGCTCCCCTTGACAAATAGAGTTAGTACTAACAAATGCAAGTTTTGCATTATTCTCTTTTATATAATCAGCACCTTTTTTAAACCAACAGCTTATGTAATCTAACCTATTAACAACACTAAATCCATTAAAAACGATTGACATATCCTTTTTTTGATCTTCATCCCACCCTTTATACCCCAAATACGGCGGATTTCCAATCACATAAGCTTCATCTGTTGAAGTAATAGGGCAAACGGAGTTCCAATCTACTCTTGTGGCATTTCCTTGTTGTATCTGTCCAGCTTCTTTTAGTGGTAAAATAGGTTTCGATTTTCCAAAATCCATCAATCGTTCTTCAAAAACCTTGTTCATTTGATGTTCTGCCAACCAGAGCGAGAGAATAGCCATTTCGTGTGCAAAATCGTCTATCTCTATACCATAAAACTGCGAAAGCTGAATCGAAGACCATTTCATAGAAGGTGTAAGACCTTCTAAATCGGTAATTTTCATCAAAATCTTAATTTCTAACAAGCGAATTTCTTTGTATGTTATAATTAAAAAATTGCCACTACCACAAGCGGGATCAAAAAATTTGATATTAGCTATTCTTTCAATGAGTGTATTGAGTTGTTTTATAGTTGTTGCATTTTCATAAGCTTCATAGAGTTCATCCAAAAACAAAGGTTTGATCAGTTTAAGAATGTTTTCTACAGAAGTATAGTGCATTCCCAAATCGCTTCGGTATTCGGGAATGACCACGGCTTGTATCATCGACCCAAAAATATCGGGATTGATATCTTTCCAGTTCAATTCTCCCAATTCAATAAGCGTTTTTCTGGCTTTTGCAGTAAATTTTGGAGAACTAATTTTTTGACCAAATAATCCACCATTTACATATTCAAATCTTCTAAGATATTCAGGCAAATGATTGGCATTTTCAGTATTTAAACGGTCAAATAATTCATCTAAAAATATGTGCGTGTCATTGCCATTTTCTGCCGTGTGTTGAGCCAATGTATTGGTAAAAATACTTTCTTCTTCAAATATTTCCGTGTCTTCTGCAAAGAAACAAAAAAGCAAACGTGATAAGAAAATATTGAGATGATGAATGCTCTCTTTTGAGTTATAAATAATTGGGTTTTCCTCAATCAATAAATCATACAACGAAGCCATTTTGTATGAAGCATTTCTGTCTGCTTCGTTGTTATTGCTCGCATTATACACTTCGCTTCCCGCTAAAGGCAAAAAGAAATCAAAATAATTAAAAAGTTCATTTAACGGCACATCTAAGTTCTTTCCTAGCTTCAAATCTTTAGCAACCAAATGTTTATAATCAGTAAGAACGATAAATCTTGGTTGATGTTTTATAATACGTTCTTCTTTCGAAAGAGTCTCAATACTACTTAACAGTTTATCCGCTGCCTCAATTTTATAGAAAATTTTCTTTTTATAAAGGATTTCACCTTCAATCTTGGACAAGTTATAATCTCCTTTTTTTAAACGAGTTACAGAAGTTTTTGAAATTCCATAGGCAACTAATAAGTCAAAGACAAATTCTTCTTTAGAGAAATTGTCTATTAAATTTTGAATATTTTGTTGTATTTCGGTTGATTTCATTTTTCTAAATTAATCTATGTGTCTAAAAAAATAGTTTTTAATGATTATTACCTATGTGTCTACAAAGGATATTTAAGTAGATTACAAATCATATTCATTTATATACTATTTAGTCATTTGCAAATTTAAGTTCTTTATTTTAAAATTTCTCAAAAAACAGTAATAACAATTCGGGAACTGACGTATCGAGAAAAATGATTCGGTAACATTCAATAATTGTGAAGAAATCTTTGTGATACTTTGTGACTTCTTAGTGTTCCTTTGTGGAAGAGTTGAAGATAGATATGAGACATTAGATTTTTGAGTTAAAATGTGAGTATGGCATTGCTCTCCCGAATCGTTCCTCTCGGGACAGGCAGGGTTAGTAGCGGCATCCTCCGAAGTGCTAACGTACCGTTCAAACAATCTGTAATTTTCAAACTTCGTTTTCAAAAACGGTTGTAATGACGGCATTGTAAAAAGGAGATAGAGCGTATAGCCTGACCACGCGCCCAAATCCTTTTGTGATTTCTTGTTTGAAAATTTTATATTTTTTTTGGGGAGAATCCCTTACATTTGCCTACTAATCAAAAAAAGAAGGATATGACCGTACTATCAAATAGAGTATTGGAAATGAAAGAAAGTGCTACGTTGGCGATGGCGAGACAGTCTCGTATGTTAAAGGAGCAAGGCGTGGATATCATTAGTTTGAGTCTTGGTGAGCCCGACTTTGATACGCCTGACAATATAAAAAGAGCAGCCGAAAATGCGTTGGAGCACGGCGATACAAAATATACGCCTGTATCGGGCACGAAAGCGCTTCGCGATGCTATTTGTAGAAAATTGGAACGTGAAAATAAGGTAAGCTATACCGCAGAACAAATAGTGGTGAGCAACGGCGCAAAACAGTCTATTGCCAATGCGTGTATGGCGCTACTGAATCCGGGTGATGAAATTATTTTGCCTTCGCCTTTTTGGATTAGCTATGCAGCAATAGCAGAGCTGGCAGGTGCCAAAGTGGTAGAGATAAAAGCGGGCGTAGATGAAGGATTCAAAGTAAGTGCGGAGAAATTGGAACAACATATTACGGCTAAGACAAAGGTAATTTTGTACAGTTCGCCTTGCAATCCTACGGGTGCGGTTTTCAACAAACAAGAATTGCGTGCCATAGCGGATTTGATGCTAAAACATCCTAATATTCACGTGATTTCGGATGAAATATATGAGCATATCAATTATTTGGGCGAGCATTTTACGATAGCGCAGTTTGAGGATGTGAAAGACCGTGTAATAATCGTCAATGGATTTTCAAAAGCCTATTCGATGACAGGCTGGCGACTGGGTTATATGGCGGCAAGCAAAGAAATAGCGAGTGCTTGCGACAAAATTCAAGGACAAATCACTTCGGGTGCGTGTAGTTTTAACCAAACAGCAGCGATAGAAGCCTTGGACGGCAATCAAGTGGAAGTAGAAAAAATGGTAGATGCTTTCAAACGAAGAAGAGAATTGGTTATCAATCGTTTGTCAAAATTTGAAGGCGTTAAATGTCCTAGTCCCGATGGTGCTTTTTATGTATTTCCAGATATTAGTTGCTATTTTGGGAAATCGTATGACGGTATTGTCATCAACAATTCGGAGGATTTTGCACTTTTTATCCTCAACAAAGCCCACGTTGCTACTGTAGGAGGCGATAGTTTTGGCGATGGCAATTGCCTTAGAATCTCTTTTGCAGCAAGCGAAGAGGCGTTGAATGAGGCATTTGACCGAATAGAAAAAGCGGTGGCGGGATTGGTATAATCGTTTAATACAAACCTTCTACCGATAAGTAGCGTTCGCCCGTATCGTAATTGAATGTTAATACGTTGCTGTTTTGAGGTAAATTGGTTTTAGCGATAGCGGCCAATGATGCTCCCGTAGATATTCCTACAAATATTCCTTCTTTTTTGGCTATTTGTCTTGCCATTTCAAAGGCTTCATCTTTTGATACTTGGATGATATCGTCGATAAGCGAAGGATTATATACATTAGGAACAAATCCAGCTCCAATACCTTGTATAGGATGAGGCCCAGGCGCACCACCACTGAGGACAGGCGACAACTCAGGTTCTACAGCTATTACTTTCAAGTTGGGGAAATCTT
>JBIPPG010000327.1:0-3162 GCA_044368545.1 Chitinophagales bacterium
TCCAGCGATTTTTTCAAAGCAAGCAATTCTGTCTTAATCAACGACAAATCGGGCATTTTATCAGACGAAGTAGCCGCCATTTCTTCCTTTACTTCCACATTTTTATGGAGCTTCAAATGCTTTTTGGCACCTTCTATCGTATAGCCTTCTACCTTCAAAAGATAGCGAATTTGCCTAAGCATTTCCATATCTTCTTTCTGAAAAAGCCTGTCGCCTTTTCTGTTTTTTCGTATTTTTAAATCAAACTCACCACTCCAAAAACGAAGCTGAGACGCAGGCGTATTCAAGATTTCCGAAACCTCTCCTATTGTATAATAAAATTTATCAATTACCTGCATTTGTATAACTTATAGTTAATCAACGCAAAAATAAACGATTTAATATAAAAAACAATAATGGGAATAAACACTCGTCTATTAAATTATACAAAAAACTAAGGGAATTACATTTTTACTCTAATAAAAATTTATAAAAAATCGGGGCGTGTCCTCGTCAAAGAGGCTAATTCATTTGTCTTTTTATCAATATTACTTTCAAGCCTCTTTGACTAGGTCGGGCTGTACGCTTTACTTCGCGTTGCTTCGTGTTCGCTCCCATCCCTCACGCAGTCCACGTGTGCGTTGCCGCCTATAGCATACAGTACACAAAATAAGAAGACATTCAAGATGGTTATTTTATATCTTTTTAAGCTCAGGAATCCTTTCAAACATTTCGGTTCGTGAGGACACGAACCGAGGCGGAGGAGCATATAAAACGGTGTCAAATGAAATTTATTGGCTATAGACATTTACAGAACTAAAGTAAAAATACATACTTTTGGGTAATTGCTCATATTTTATTTTTGAAATAGAATCACTTTTTGGTTCAATAAAGAAGTATTCTTTATTTATTACATAAAATAAAGTATCGTTTTGGCACGCAACACTATCTACTTTCTTTGTTAAATATTTAAACAAATTGGGTTCTTCTAATACCGATATTTGTTGATTTTTGAGCTCATAAAAGCCACAATGAAAACCACTAGATCTTTCAATTGTACCATTTCCAGTACCAAAACCAAATGTAGAACATATTTTTATAATAACAAGGATAATTAATACTGGAATTACAAAAAAAAGGCTATAAAACCATTTTCCATTTTTCATAATTAGGGAAGTTGAATTGAAAAAATATAATACTGATCTGTATTTCCAAGAGGACATTTATTATTCTTCAATCTTTCCAAATCATCAAATTTATTTCTAGTAACGCCAGAAGAGATTGAATATTCATTATGTACTTTCAAGAATAATTTTTTTCCTTTGAGCATATAGTTATATTCTATACTACCACTAAAAAATGCAGGTAAGTTCCAAGTGACTTGTAAATGAGCAACAAACGATTGGTACAAACCTAAAGCGTTATCAGCTCCTTGGGTATAAAAAGACATCTTTCCATCTTGTACTTTTATTCCGAACTCTCTATTTCCACTCACAGGGTGTTGTTGGTCTTCGGGAGATTGAATGGGGGTAAAAATCCAGCTGGTTGGTGTTATTACTCTTTTTATTTGAGTATGGTTACTTATGTTCATAAGATTTATACTATTCATTGCTATTTTCTTTTCAAATATTTTTAAAATATCTTTTTAATATATCTATTGTACAAATATAATGTAGGAAAAATAGAGAAAACGAAGTAAACTAAGTCTATAAACAAAGGAAAACAAAATATCATTGTCAACATTCCTTTAAAATTGAAGTATGATGGTCTTGGATATTCAATACTTAAAAAATACATATATATAAAAGTAGATGCTATAGTTATAATATTTACCAAATAAAATGTCTTCTTCACAGAAGTTATCAAACTATTTTTCCGATTATATAGGTAAATAACAAAATATAAAATGAAATTGACTAGCGGATAAGTTATGTAAATATAAATAGTTCCTCCATATGAATCCCTATAGTTCACTAATCTATAAATTAAAATATGGATTATAAAAAATAAAAAATTAACAAATAAATTATAAACATTAAATATTAATAAAATCTTCATTTTTTTTATTTCCATTTAAATCTTTTTGAATAATTATGTTTCATTTTAGATTTTCCTCCATTTTTATTTATATATTCATTAACTTCGCCGTGGTTCGTGTCCTCACGAACCATTTTCGCACCTTTCTCATTTTTAATACAAAAATACTCTTTTTCATTTTATGTGTATGATTTTTATAGTTATTTTTTTGCTACATTTCGGTTCGTGGGGACACAGAACCGAGGCGAAGAAACAATAATTAACATTAAACTAATCTAAAAAAGTATTCATTTCCTTTATTAAATCTTCTATATAAATTTTTTCAAAAACTTTTTCAATTGACAAAGTTTCCAACGTATCTTCATCTATCTTTTCAAACTCTGAATAATATTCCAGAATTGTTTTATTAGTTTTTAAAGCATTGAAAGAATATATATATATTACCTTATTATTTTTTTTAAATCCAATTGCACATAAATCTGCCTCCCAGAAATCTATATACTCAGCACTATTATCTTGAAGATATTTATCAAAATAATCATTTCCAAAATATTCAATTACTGCTTTAACAATATATTGTATTGATTGGTCTTTATTTTTTAAATTTTTCATTCACATATAATTAACTTTCTTGTTTTACTGCCTACTTTGGCAAAAACTTCCCCGCCGTCCCTTTTGTCTCGCTCCATTTAACAGGGAATCTCAAATGAGTGACATCATTACTATAAAAACTTCATTCATAATGCCCCAGCGCCGATACGACCACTACTAAATTGTCGGGTTCTTCAATAATTTCATAGATCAATCGATCTTTTTGATTGATTCTACGACTCCAGAAGCCTGAAAGATGATGCTTTAATGGTTCGGGATTGCCAATACCTGTTTGGGGGTGAGTCTCTAACTCTTCTACGATTTGTTTTAATCTTTTGATAGAAGCCCTATCTCCCGATTTATTAATTTTTTGAATATGCGAGTCGGCTAGTTTTTGAATTATTACAGTATAACTCATATATCTCCAAATAATTCTTTTTTATACTCTTCTGTAAGTATTCTACCCTCGCCTTTTCTCGCTTCCAATATCATTTTCACAAACTCTGGATTATAGGGTTTTTCTTTCTTCTTCTTTGTTTTAAAATTTACTTTTAG
>JBIPPG010000328.1:0-3160 GCA_044368545.1 Chitinophagales bacterium
TGATGCAAGAGATTGCATAATAGACATATATGGAAACATTTATATTACTGGTTGGACAAAATCAAATATTGGCATTGCATCAGGAGGCTATCAAAATACTTATGGAGGTAATGAGGATGCTTACCTTGCTAAATTCCATAGTAATGGAATGCTTCTCTGGGCTTCTTACTATGGTGGAACGGGTCCAGATGCAGCACAGTCTTTTGCAGTTGATAAAAATAATGACGTTTACATAGCAGGAATCACATATTCAAGAAGCGGTATTGCCTCAGGAGGATACCAAAATTCATTTGTTGGTGATTCATGTAATGCTTTTCTAGTTAAATTTAATAGCGATGGTATTCGTCAATGGGCGACATATTATGGGAACAATGGTACAACATATGGATTATCTTGTCAGGTAGATGGGAGCAATAAAGTGTATCTAGCTGGAATAACATCATCCAATAATAATATTAGTAAAGGTGGGCATCAAAATATTTATGGAGGCAACTATGACGCATTTCTAGTAAAATTTGACAATTCTGCAAACTCATCTATTTCTGAAAAAAACACGAATAGTAATATTAATATTTATCCAAATCCTGCCAAGGATCATATCACCATAGACTATGGCGTTTTTAGCAAGATGAGTGGATATACCATGAAAATAACCAATACTTTAGGTCAAACGGTATTTTCATCGCCTATTAATCAGCAATCTTCTTTTATCAATTTATCGAGTTGGACAGGAAAAGGTGTTTATTATCTAAAAATCATAGACTCTCAAAGTAATATGATTGAGAGTAAAAAGATAGTATTGCAGTAAAAATATTTAAAAAACTAAAAATTATTTAAAAACTAAAAATTATTTATATGAAAAAAACATCTGTTTTAACATTATTTTTATTTTGTTTATTTTCTTATGGTCAACAAAATTATAAATACAAATCTGTATCTTTGAATCTTCCCAAAAGTATTAAAACACCAACAAGTTATAAGAAAAAAATAATAACAAGAGCCGCTACTTCAAATGATACAATCCAAATAAGTCATGCTTGGTATACCCTAAACTGGAATCAATCCCAAAGTCTAAATACTGGAGGAAATTTATATACTGCATTTGGAACTACTTCTGTTCAAATGTCATCTATTACCAATTATTTGAATCCAAAATCATATGGATCTTACAAGGAAGTATTTACATTGTATGACACCATGTTCACCTCGGGTCTTTCTACTGCTAATAATTTTATTAGAAGAACATATATCATAGATAGTAGTGTTTCCGTTACGATTGATACAGTAATGGTGGTTTGTGGATTATCTGCAATTGATTCTAATAATGTTGCTGGAGATACGATTTCTTTTTCATTATTTGATGTAGACAAAGATACAAAGACGAGAAAAGGTTTAATTAAAAAAATTGAGTACACTTCTTTTGCTGATTTGAAGAAATTTGTAAATGGAGGATTGCTTTATTTTGCAAATATACCTTTTAAGACAAAATTAGCAGATTCTGTAAAAGCATTTGGAATCAATATTGAATATAAAACTGTTCACAAAGATTCTAATACGTTACTTGTCGCCTATAACTATTCAGATTCTTGTATAAATGTAACAATTGGTGGTCAAAATTATAGATCTCCAGCTATGAGACCTTTATTTACGAATTATACTCAGTGGATGTATATTGACTCAACATCTCCTACTACTGTAAGTTTATTTTCAGGAAACAACGGTTTTAGTTACAGTGTTGCTTCAATTCCTCCAAATTGTAGATATGTTTATACTCAAAATTTTTACTTGTTTCCCTCAGTAATTGTTGAAAGTAAATTTTACGGATCTTTAGCTACAAGCCCTATTAAAAATACTTTTTGTGCTAATGAAGCGATAACAATTTCTCCAGATATTCAAGGAGGTAAAGCACCATTTACTTACAAATGGTCTGCTACTACAGGAACAATTGATAACGATACTGATCCTGCAATTATATTGACGCTGGGTACAGCTAACTCAAACGTTAAATTAGTATTGAAAGATGCAAATGGAGATAGCTTAACCTTGACTAGAACTATTACAGTTTCTAATCCTACGGTATCTATTTCTGCTTCTAAGTCTACATTAACTACTTGTAAAGATTCTGCAATTTTAACAGCAATTCCTTCTACTGGATCATTTTCTTGGTCTGGTAGTTCTAGTACGACCAATAGATTGACTGTTAAAGCAGCAGGTTCTTATACGGTAACAATAACAAATAGTTTTGGATGTTCAGCGATAAGTAATGCATTAGCAATTACATCTACAGCGCCTTCTATAACTCTTTCATATAATTATACTCCAACAACTAATGTTTGTATTAATAAGGATGTGTCATTTACCAATACTTCGGCTAATACTTCTGGATGGGATTTTTCATGGAAAGATGGATCTACTGAAATTAGTACAGATGCCGCTTCATTTACTCATCAGTTTACTTCAGCGGGTACAAAATCAGTATCTTTAAATGCTACTACAACAAGTGGTTGTGTTGCTACTCCAATATCAAAAAATATTGTGGTAAAAACATGTGTAGGTATTGAAGAAAATTTATTTAAATCAATATGTCAAGGAGAATCCTATTTGGGGCGCAGTGTTTCCGGAACGTATATTGATACATTAAAAAGTTCAATTTTTGGAGGTTTTGATACGCTTAGGGTTTTAAGCTTAACGGTAAATCCTAAAACATTCTCAACAGTTAATGAAACAATATGTCAGGGTTCTTCATTTTTGGGAAGATCAACTTCTGGAATATATATTGATACATTAATTGGTGCCAATAGTTATGGTTGTGACTCAATTAGAACTCTAAATCTTACTATTCATCCAATACCGAATCCAACGATACTTAAGACAGGGAATGTACTCTCTACTCAATCTTTTAAAACTTATCAATGGCTGTTAAATGGTGTCAATATTATAGGCGCTTCGACACAGAGTTATTCAGTTGCGGTTAGCGGCAATTATCAGGTGGCGGTAAATGATACCAATAATTGTGTTGGAGTCAGTTCAGTAGGAGCAGTAATAGTCTCTTCTTTGAATGAAGTAGATAAAGATTGTTTTAAAATCTATCCTAATCCATTTTCAGAACTATTAAATATAGAAGTGAGTCATAAAGATCATATCGAATATTTATTAACAA
>JBIPPG010000378.1:0-3157 GCA_044368545.1 Chitinophagales bacterium
ATTGGATAGAAAATTGGCAAATAAACGTATTTATCCAGCAATTGATATTGTTCAGTCTTCTACTCGAAGAGATGATTTATTGCTTGATAGAGAAGTGTTGCAACGTGTTCAAATTCTTCGTCAACAAATGGCCGATATGAATACCGATGAAGCAATGCAGTTTGTGTTGAAACACATGAGAGGAACTCGAAATAATGAAGAGTTTTTGACCAGTATGAATAGCTAATCGATATAAAATTACTTTTTATAAATGAAAAAGCGCTTCCATTGGAGGCGCTTTTATCGTTTATATTGGGTACTTAGATTTATAAAATGATATTTACCATTTTAGAGTAGGCGTATATTGCCCATTTACAAAATGTATGTATGGATGAGAAATTAATGTTCCTGTTCCTGTAGCGTTATGTCCAGTAGGATTGCCATAGTCTGATTGGTACAAAGATGTAGAACCTCCTAATCCTCCTGCAACCCAAGGAGTTCGTTCAACGATACCTTCTGGCCACATAAGAGCTACGTGAGAGCTAGCGGCTATTTGACCATTTCCTTTGAATAATGCATAAACTCGTTGAGTGCTAGATAAAGTAATGATAGGCAATGTAGATCCTACTTGGGTAAATGTGGCTGCAACTGCTCCTACGGGAGATATGGTCCCTATACGAGCTGCAACGGAAGTCCCTGATTGCATCCAAGTACTAAACATCGTTAAATAATTGTTTGCCGCAATATTGTTGGCTCCCGTTCCGTTTGTAGCTACACTCACCATTCCCGTGCTAGAGTTTGTAAAACCTGAATAATTTGTTGGAGAAGTAGCCATCGTTGCTTCGTTTACACCCGTTGTAGATGTTCCTAAACTAGTAATAAGTGCATTATATTCAGTAGCGGTAATCCATATCCAGCTATTTGCGGGAGCTGCATTATAGGCTGCTAAAGAGGTCGTCAAAGAACCTGCTTTTGAATCGGTAGCTCTTGTTCCATTTATAGTAGTTGAGGTAGTCCCAATATTAAGGTTGTATGATTGTGCTTGTGAATTAGGAGGCGTTAAAGAGGCAATGTCTGTAGCATTGACTGTAGCCGTAAATGTAATAGTCCCAGAAGTAGTTAATACATAAATAGGGTTTGTAATACTTGCTGCGGTTCCATTGGCTAGCGTTAAGGACCATGAAGATGTATTTAGTACTCCAATTGATCCCGTGTAAGGTACTGAAAAAGTAATTGTTTGTCCCGAAACACCGTCAATTAAATCAGTAGCCGTTCCAACTCCTAATGTAGAAATAGATGCAGTTAGCCCCATTAAATCTACTTGATTATTGTTTTTTGGAGTTCCCTGTCTATACATTTGAGTCGGGATTTCTTGAGGAGCATGTTTTACACTGGTTTCATCCATTCCCATAGTCCATCCACCCCAATTATAAACTCTTCCTTCATCGGTTAATACCGTAAATTGAGCTGAACCAAATCCATCACTTCCTGCATCGTTAGAACTAGATTGTACCGAAATAGCAAGGCTAGGAATAGGTACTTGCTTGAATACATTTAATCCTACTCCATTTGTTGCAGGCACATTTATACCCCATCCCGAACTATAATTGGCACCATTTCCATTGACTGCTGTCCAAATGGTACCTTGTGTGGTGTGAATTAATGTAACTCCAGAGTAACATCGAATATCCATAACGGTTCCTTGGTATTCGCCATTTCCCATCTGTGCAATAGCTGTCACATTTCCAGCGGAGGCACTTGAAGCCCTACTTTCATCATTATATCCTGTATGAAGCGCTTTTTTATCTGTGGAAATGTAATAAAATAAATCGTTTGCTTGACCTATCGTTGCATCGTTTGAATAAATTTTATCAATCAAAAATCCTCCATTGGGAAGTGCCGAAGACCAAGATGTGAGATTGGTAGTGTTACCGTTTCCAAATTTACCATTTATATTGCTACCAATTGCAAAACGTACGCCATTTTTTATTACCATAGTAGCATTGGCATCTGCTGCAAAATCAGATACGCCAGTTTGTATTAATGCTGGAGTAGAAATAAATCCAGTACCACCGCTATTAAAACGATTCCCATTGTTATATCCCCATGCATATAATGCTCCGTCTGAAGCCAAAGCATAGCATGCAAAGCCATCGGCAGTTATATAGATTTTTTTATATTGTTTTTGAGGGACATTTACCTTGTGCCATAAAGAATTGACAGTAGTGGTTCCATCTCCATATATACCATAATTTCCATTGTTTCCTTTTGTCCAAATTGTACCATCTCCCGCTAATACAATAAGATTATTAGTGCCATAAGATAACCAAAATTTAACTGCCTTTACACTTCGATTAGCCCAGAATTTGTCAGGGACAAAAGCACTTGTAATTCTTGTAGAGACTCCAGCATCAGTACCTGTTAGATTGGTTACAAAAGCTGCAGTTCCTTTGTAGTGAATTACGCCTTTATCATCAAGAGAAATAGTTCCAGCGCCATTGAATTGAAAATCAATTGCAAATGGACGATAAGAAATTTGCTTTGAATAGGGTGTTCCTTCTTGATAGTATGTGAAAGGGGATTTTCTAACGCTGGTCCCATAGGCATCTTGTCCATTGTAGGTAGGAGCTACAATGGATCCTCCATCAGTCCCATGGCCTTGTGACTTACCAAATCCTGCCACTTGGTCGTAGAGTATAAATGTCCCTGAAGTATTGCTTCCTGGAGCCAAATGCCTTCTCTGAAATAAGATGCCTCCTACTGAATTTGGATCATCAATCGCAGGCACCAATGGATTGACCTCTGATGTACGAGTCCAAATATCTAAAGAGAGATTATAAGTGTATATCCCGGCATTATTTCCTGTAATATTGGTCAAGATTGTCCATTGATCATTGTTCTTTAGATTTCCCAAAGTAGGATTGTAGACGCTTTCCCACTTGTCGCCAATGCCATCTCCAGAAGTATCAGACCATTTGAGAATATCTCCTTTATAGGTGCTATCGATAACAATGTATAGCCCGTCGACCACTTTGTCTACAATACTGTCCAATTTTTTTTGAGTCCCTATTGCAATTGCATAGTAGCTGGCTGTATTAGAGGATTCCCCACCTATTTTTTGCCATTTATTGGTACTAGCATCCCAAAGGTATGACGCTTTTATGATGCCCGAATCTGT
>JBIPPG010000329.1:0-3125 GCA_044368545.1 Chitinophagales bacterium
CAATCATAATAGCACTTACGCCATTGAGTGGTTTTTTCTCAGGGTCTTTTGCACTTGCATAAATACCTCTAATCCAAATATCATATTCCACTTTTTTCACGCTCCAGATATCGTCACAACAAGTAGCTCCTCTAGGAGATTTTGAACCTTGTCTATTAGATACAAAAAAGCCTTCACCATCTTCTCTCAATTTTAGATAAATATCATCTAATGAAGAGTTTATTGGGTATTTCAAGTTTACAACTTTGTCCCATTTTCCAATCACCCCTTGTACTTTGTTTACATCCATTCCTCCCAAATTTGGATATCCATCTGAAGAAAAATATAACGTTTTGGCTTTTCCATCATAGTATGGGGTAATATCATCACCAAAAGTATTGATTTCTTTCAACGCTGTAATTTCTTTTGCGGGTCTTCCTTTTGCGTCCAAAGCTGTATAATATATATCCATACCACCTTTTCCGCCTGGTCTATCACTAGCAAATAATAAATATTTATTTTTTCCTTCTTCATATACAGCAGGATGCGTATTCGTGTTTCCTTTATTATTTAATAAAGCTAATTCTTCTGTTTGCCATTTACCATTTACTTTTTCAGCTAGATAAATTTTGCAATTCATTACCAATTTTTTACCTTCAAGACACTGAGTATAATAAATCAAATTACCCGATTTATCTCTAAATGAATTACCTATAAATACTTCTGGTACGTTTATTTCAGCAGGTAAAAGTTGTGGTTTTGACCATTGTTTTAACTCTTCATTAAAACTTGTAAATAACAATTTAGAGGTATAATCTTTTCCTTCTAACTTTGATTTTGTAATATTTAAAGCAGTATCACTTACTATTGCAGAATATATCAAAGCATTATCATTCAATGCTTGTGGAGCATACTCTTGAAGATTTCCATTGATTTGACTTACATTAGCTACTACTATTTTTTTATCTTCTTTTCCTTTAATTTCCAAAGCCAATTCGGCACCTTTAAGCTCTACTTCTATTCGATTCAACTTAGCAGCTTGTTTTTTGTCCGCTTTAAGTTCATTCAATTCCTGAATGGCTTCTTTATATTTTTTGTTTGCTTTTAATGCCAAAGCTAAACGCATAGGTGCTTCTTTGTCATATCCCCTATCCAACTCAAGTATCATTTCCGTATACTTCTGACAAGATTCGTAATCCCTCAATTTAAAATTAAGTTCAGATAATTTTTGAATGATACATTTGTTTTTTGGTTTTTTCTTATGAGCTAACTCATAATACTCTACAGCATTTACATAGCTACCATCATTCTCTAACTTATCAGCATATTTCAATAATTTTCCATAGGAAAAATTTTTATATTTAATTAGCTCTTGCGTTAACTTATTTGGCTCATCTTTTTTTGATTTTGTTTCTGTATTTGATGTAGATTCATTTTTAGAAACATTTTTTGATGTGCTTTCTTGAGAACTTTTAGATTTAGATCTGTTTTGTGCAGTAACGTGGGTAGTATTTAATCCCAAAATCATTAAAATTAATACTACTGTCCTTAATTGATACATATCTTAATAGTTTTTTGTTGTTTATATTTTATTATTAGGTTTAGAAACGAGGGTTTAAAATAAAATTGTCTTCCAAAAGTGGTGGTTTAATATTAGGTTTACCTAAGAATACAATAGATAATTCAAAAGTATTGGATCTTCCTGCTAGATAATTTGAATTACCCCCTTTTGAAAAAGATAAATTATAATCATAAGAAAACATAACTTTAGTTTTTGACCAACTTAAGCCAATTAAGCCAATAATTGATTCAAAATTCACTTGATTTGACCTACCCCATAGCCCTAAATAAAATTTTGTTGGTGCACCTGCAACATTAAATAATTTATATGAAGCATTTGTTCCGTACAAAACATTTGTAGCGCTAGCTTGCCATCCTCCAAAAAAACCTGGATATATAGCAATTTTATCCGTTAGTTCCCAATCTAGAAAATTCACATACGTTTTATAATACATTGGTACTTTGCTGCCAGGTCCATTTTTCAATAATTTCTCTGTTGGTTGCGTTAAATGAGAAGCTGAAAATCCAAAATCAGTCATAAACCAACCAAAATCGTGTTGATAATTAACTCCAGCATTTACATCAAAATATACCGAGCTTTCATTTAACTGTTCGGTAGGTCCTGCCCATTGAAATTTGCTTCCGTCTACAGTTCCAAAATTTGCCATTCCTTGTACGCCAAATGATAATCGATTATCTTTAATGGGAAAATGAACAGCAGAGGATAAATATATTCGTATATTATTAAAAATATTGTTATAAATCTGATCATTTAATACACATAACCCAACACCTAATCTATTTTTAAACAAGGATAATTCTCCCGAACCACTAGGTGTTTGATACAAAAATTCGCTTTTTTTGAAAGAATTCAAATCGCTATATTGCTGTCTAATAATTCCTGAAATTCTATACAAGTCTTCGGTATAATTTCCCGTCAATGCAGGGTTAAGTGTCATTGGGGAATTATAAAATTGAGTATAGTGCAAATTGTTTTGACTAAAAACAGTTAAACTTAATACAAAAAAAAGAATTATTAACAGTAAACGTTTATACATATTCTATATCTGACTTTCTATCTTATTAGCGTAATATTAACCTGGACATACTTCGTTTCTTTCTCTTTCCTAGGATCTTGTGAATAATAAGAAATCAAACATACATAAACACCATTAGGTTGAGGTTCTCCATTAAAATTCCCGTCCCAAGGCTTATTGATATCATCATGTAATAATTGACCTTGTCTATTATAAACTTTGAATTCAGTAACTTCTACCAAACCTTTTGCAAATGGGAAATAAGTATCATTTACACCATCACCATTAGGTGAAAACACATTTGGTATTTTTACAATATTAGGTAAAACTCTGTATCTTACAACTGCATTTTCAGAACATTTCTTAATTGGATTGTATGAGGTATCTACTAATGTAAGCAATAAAATATACTCCGCATCACCTGAATCAGTTGGATATGATTTTGCTCTCAAAGAATCAATCTTACTAATTTTATTATAATCTTGAGCCGTTAACCATTTATATTCTATATAAGTATTTTTAGAATTAAGATGATTTCCTATTACATCA
>JBIPPG010000330.1:0-3119 GCA_044368545.1 Chitinophagales bacterium
ATAGCATTGGGAGTTTTGAACATTTCCATTACATCTACTAGCAAATGTAAATTGGGTTTGATTGTTTTACTCACCATTGCTTTTTCGCTAGAACTAGCCAATGTAATGGTTTTTAGATTATTAACTCCTGAAGAGGTTCCCGAACCCACTCCAAAAAGTCCAATATGATATTTGAATTTTTTAGTAGTGTCGCTGTTATAAGATCCTTCGGCTTTTAAGAAAATATAGCCACTATTCCAGCTCCAATACATTCCATTACCTGTATTTAAGTCTCCAACTCTTGCGCTAGCTGGCTCAGTATTTTTAAGGCTATCTACGCCTATTACAAAACTAAACTTGTTGTAATCACCAACGGGAATATTATTAAGTGTAATTTCGGAATTGATAGTTCCATTATCTTTTATTAAAAAGTATGAACTATCTCTTGGAACCGTATACGAGGTGCCATCTGTTTTCCAAAGAACAATATTGCTGATATAGTAGTCAAATCTACTAAATTTCATTTTTTCACCTGCGGCATTGGTATATTCTTTGTCAAAAGTTAACGATTCTCCATTGGCTATGTTTTCAAATTCGATAGTAAGAGATCCTGTATCGGTGGTATTATTGATAGGAGTATCGGTTTTGGAACATGAATATGCTAAGGATAAACCCATTATAAGTGCAAAAAAGTAGATTGTTTTATTAAAATTAAATTTTTTCATGATGTTTTTTTTAGAATAAATAAATGATTTGAGAATTGAAACGATAGGTATTTGTTGTATAGCCTTCGTTTATATTTTGATACAAGGGTTTTTGAAATTGTAGATTAATCGCAAAGTGTTCAAAAAAGAATTGTGAACCTATATTGGCTAATAGCATTTTACTTCCCGTAAGTGCTACATCATTATTGTTTTGTTGGTTCGTATTTTTTAATTCGGCATCTATACCAATATGCGGTAATATGGAATTTTTCTTAAAATTAAACCAATAAAAAAGACGATAATTTATAGCCAATTGATTTCCAAATTTATATTTATTTGAATTTTCGGTATTGTATCTATAGCTAATATCTAGCTGATTTCCCCAATTTTTGTATCGAATTGAATTGTTCGTTTGCATTATGAAATCAAAAGAACCTGTGCCTGGCTGTAATCCCGGATGCACAAAACTGTAATTTTGAATTAAATTGTATTTGCCTGTGGGAAATTTTGTTCCTAAACCTATTGATGAAAAGAATTTGAGCTTTCGTATACTATCGCTATTATCAATCAAAATACGATTGACAAGTAATGAAGCATCTCCAAACTCTTTTATATCTATTTCCAAATTTTCTTCTACACTATTGTATAAATGAAAAGGAATATTTCCTAAAATTTGAAATTTTTTAAATAAAGTAATTCTCCCAAAAAGTTCAAATGTGTTATAGTTGTCTTTGCTCAACGTAGTTTCGCCTGGGTGCGTGGACTCAAAGATATTTCTACTATATCGAGTTCCAATTATACTATTATTGTATCCAGGAGTTATGCTATTAAAATTAAGACTAGAACTACATCCACATATATCACACGCATATAAATTTATAGAAATGCAACAGATTAATATGAATAATTTCATTTTTTAAAGTTAAAATGATAGAAGTACCTTGTTTTTCAAGGTATTAGTTCAAAATAAAATTAAAAAATAGAAATGGGAGGTTTATTATCCTTGACGAAAAATAGGAATGAATACAAGTTTGAATACGTTCCAAAATTATTGGAATAAAACGTATAATCATTCAAAGAAAATGAAATTTTTTGAATACAATGTATCAAAAAGGGTTGGATTTCTTGTTTTGAGATTTTGGAAATTGGAAATGAACTGTTTTCAGACTCTTCGGCTTTTTCTACTTTGTTCAATTCTTTTTTCAAATGACAACAGCCGTTACATTCCATTTCGGGTTTGTCTTTGTTTTCACAGTATTTTTGGGTTATTTCTTCCTTATTTACAGTATAGTCAATATACAAATACGTCTTTATGGATAAAGGCAATGCTAATATTGATAATAAAAAAAGGGAAGTAAATAACTTCATTCTTGTTCTTTATGCAAAATTAAGTATAATTTTTGATATGCAAAGAACATTTAACATAATCCTACTTTTTTTAGAAAGGAAGATCATCCGAATGTTCTACAGGAGGAAAATCATTTTCGGTCATTGGCGCACCGCCTCCGTTTTCCGAGTTCCCTTGTTCTTTGGCTACTTTCCATGCTTTCAATTCTGTAAACCATCGGTCGTTGTATCTTCTACTAGAAGCATCAAAATCTACGGAATAACGGGCGCCAATTTCAAAACGTGAAACGTCTATTTTATCTCCCCATACAGTAAAGCATATATTTTGTGGATATTGTCCATCGGTTTCTACTATAAAATCTTGTTTTTGCCATGTGCCATTTTTACCTTCACCAGTTACTTTTGGCATAATTTCTGTAATTTTTGCTACGATATTCATTTTTTAAAAATTTTTTGCAAACATAAACTTTTTTATTTGAAAAAGTTTTAATCTCTATTAAGACTATGTGGAAAATGCTAATTTATTCTTTTATCAATTTCTTTATTTCTTCTTGAGCATACGTTTTTGATTTGTCATCGCTCAAAAATTCACTCAACATATAATATTTGAGTGCTGCAGGTTTATCGCCTTTTAATTTATACCCATGTGCCAAATTATTGATTACAATCAAATCTTTTGGATTCAGTGCTTCGGCTCTTTTTAAGTAAGTTATTGATTTGTCAAAATCTTGTGTAAGCATATATGCGACAGCCGTGCTAGATATTATTGGAACATTGTTGGGATAATATTTCAATGCACTTTCACCTATGAGCTTCATATTGGTCAATAAACCTAAGTCTTCCGAAGAATACAATTTAATCATATAAGATTGTATAGCTTCGAGCAAAAAGTTTTCAGGACTATCTACCGCTTTATTTTCAAACCAAAACCAATTGTTTTTATTCACTGCAGAATAATTAATGGTTTTGATTAATTCTTCTGTAAGCGGTTTGTACAATTCAAATTCTTTTAAAGCAAAACATTTGCCAAATCGAAAGTCCAAACGATTTGGAAAACGTTCAATTCCTTTTTCAATGATGCTAATTGCT
>JBIPPG010000056.1:0-10898 GCA_044368545.1 Chitinophagales bacterium
TATCTCTTGAAGCGCAGCTACATCCTATGCACAATCTTATTTCAAAAGAAATGAGGAGACTTGATAGCTTGGATGGAAAAGTTGATGGAAAAATTGCCGATTTGGAGGGAGAAGAGGTAGAAAATCAATATAGATATACCTATTTTGTAATGACCGATTCGCTCAAACACCGTATTGAGAATAGTCCTACACTACTCAATTGGCAGAAGAAAAATTTGACGTATGGTTTGCTGATGACTATGCAAGAAATTGACAAAAACAATTACAAGCTTCCGTTGTATTTTCAAAAAATATTGATAAATGCTTTTGGAATAGTGGGTGCTGTAGAGCACGGCGATATTGAGTCTTATTTAATTACCGACCCCTTGTATTCTATCAAAAATATTTATTTCTACAAATTTGAAAATATAGCAAAGCCTTTTCTCGTAAAGTCCGCATCTACCTATCCCAATGAAGTATTAAAAGTTTTTTATAAATACAGCGATAGACCCTATAGAGATACGGTAGTGGAAGTTTGCGGTATCGTAGCGCCCAATGTAGCCAAGAATTATTTGATAGGCGAAACAGAGATTAAGCGAATTTTGAAAGAAAATACGCATCCTAGTATTATGGGAATGCGTGGTTTTTTCAATGAATATAATATTTTGTCCAAAGGAATGGTGCTGGTAGATGATATTATTGAAGGGGAAATGACGATCAACGAAGCACATGCTATTTCTACCGACAAGCGCAAATTTCTAAGAAAATTGATAGAAATTAGAAATAAAAATTATGCGCAAGCTTTATATTCTCTAGATGAAGAATTGCGATTGACTTCGCTAGAATTTGTAAGAGAAATTAATAATCTTCACAATGAAGCCAATCCTAAGGTTCGTTTTAAGTCTATAGACGATTTTAATTGGAAAGAATTGTATACATTGCTCATTTACAGTGAAGAAGAAATTTTTACATCCAGTTTTAATGGTGTCTTTGAACGATTGATGTATCGACTCAAAGAAGATAAAATTACAGGCTGGAAAATGCTTGAAACTATGCGTTTTAATCGATTTAGAGCATTTATCAAATTGTGTGCAGGATACGGAAAGTTAAATGAATTCTTAGTTTCGATGAGCAAAGAAAAGAGTACCGAGCTTTTGACTAAGTTTACCAATAATTTGGAACAAAATTCAGGGGATTTGAGGCCAGCAATTGATGTGGCCGATGCTTTTGGGAGTATCAAGGATAAGGAACAAATAGATTTGATTCAAAAAAATATTGTAAAAGAATACGACCGAGTTGATGCCGAAAGGTCTATTAACGGGGTAGCTATTTATGGACTTTTGAAGAGCTTGTTTGCTTCCAAAAAAGTATCTTCCAAAGATTCTACTTGGTACAATGAGGTTTCTAGAAAATATAAATTGGAAAGAGTAGATAAAATTAGTATTGAAAAAA
This sequence comes from Chitinophagales bacterium, assembly GCA_044368545.1. Lineage (GTDB taxonomy): Bacteria > Bacteroidota > Bacteroidia > Chitinophagales > JADJOU01 > CHPMRC01. The sequence goes on from JBIPPG010000056.1 coordinate 1,432, forward strand.
TGATAGGACATGACTGTACCCACAAACAAATTCATTTTTTCTATGACGACGACGATGGATATGCTTCTTTTTCCAGTTTTTTAGCCACATTTGCTACGCCTAATTATAAAATTACAAAATTGACTAACTATGTCAAAATTGAATCTATAAAAGGTACACCTATTTTGATTTATGCCAATCAACCCAAAGCCGAGTTGGATGGTCAGGCGGATTTGGTAAGACTGATGGACTCTTTCAAAAGGGATATTCAAGTAATGGTGCATAGAGGACATAGTTATTATGCACTCAATACTATCGATCAAATGCCATCTTCTACCAAAATTGTATTTTTGGGAAGTTGTGGCAGTTACAATAATATCAATGAAGTTTTGAGTCGTTCAAGCAATTGTCATATTATTTCTTCAAAACAAATTGGGACGATGAGTGTGAACAATCCATTGTTGTTTATCATTACCGAAACGGTAAGACAATCCAAAGATTTGTATTGGAATAATGTATGGGCAGAATTGGATGGAAAAATCAAAAATCAGAAGTATGCTTATGAAAAATTTCAAGATTATGTACCGCCTCATAAAAATTTAGGGGCTATATTTATCCAAGCATATACTAGATTTGTAACAGAGAAATAATAAAATAAGCGTAATGTAACAATGGTTGCTAAAAGCTAATTTCATTTTTTGCATTTTTGCACTTTAAATTATATAAATAATGGAAGTTTTAGGATATATTGGTGCATTGGTAATAGGGGTTTCGCTGGGCTTGATTGGTGGAGGTGGCTCTATATTGGCGGTTCCTATTTTAGCATATTTATTTCATATTGAAGAAAAAGCTACTACGGCCTATTCTCTTTTTATCGTGGGTGCTAGTGCCTTGGTAGGCGGATGGCAACAACATAGAAAAGGCAATGTAGATTGGCGTACCGCTATTATTTTTGGTATTCCATCTATCATTGGGGTTACATTAATTAGACATTATCTTATCCCAATGCTCCCAGATGTTTTGTTTCAAATGGGTGATATTCCTTTCACTCGTCGAATGATGATGTTTGGATTGTTTGCCATACTTATGATTCCTGCGGCATGGTCTATGCTCAAAAAATCAAATAATAACGCTACTTCGGGCCCTACACAATATAATTATCCAATGATAATTGTAGAAGGCTTGATCGTAGGGGCAATTACAGGACTCGTGGGAGCTGGCGGTGGATTTTTGATTATTCCAGCTTTGGTTATTTTGGCTAATATCGAAATGAAAAAAGCCATAGGAACTTCGCTTATCATTATTGCTATCAAATCATTGATGGGGTTCTTTTTAGGCGATGCCATGACCATGAACATTGATTGGCCTTTTCTAGCATCATTTACAGGTGTAGCGTTTTTGGGAATTTTCTTGGGAACGTATTTGAGTCAGTTTGTAGATGGAAGCAAGCTCAAAAGAGGCTTTGGTTTTTTTATTATTGCTATGGCCATATTTATCTTTTACATGGAATTTATTCTAAAATAAAAAATCAATTTGTGTAACATTAGTATCACAAATCGAAAACTTCTATCAAAAAACAATTGTTATTATCATATAAAAATTAAAAATCATTTAAAAAAACATATATGCAAATCGAACAAATTTATACAGGCTGTTTGGCACAAGGTGCTTATTACATTACATCAAATGGCGAAGGAATTATTATTGACCCATTGCGTGAAGTAAAACCTTATTTAGAAAAATTAAAAAATGATGGCATTACGCTAAAATATGTATTGGAGACCCATTTTCATGCCGATTTTGTAAGTGGACATAAGGATTTGGCTGCCGCTACAGGTGCTACTATCGTTTTTGGTCCTACGGGAATGGCTATGGGATTTGACGCGCATATTGCTACCGATGGCGAAATTCTTAAAGTAGGAAATATCGCTATTAAAGTAATCCACACACCAGGACATACAATGGAGAGTTCTTGTTATCTATTGATAGATGAGTATGGCAAAGAAACGGCGTTGTTTAGCGGCGATACACTTTTTATTGGCGATGTAGGACGTCCCGATTTGGCACAAAAAGTCATTGCCGATTTGACGCAAGATAAATTGGCTCGTCATTTATACAATTCTTTACGTACAAAATTGATGCCTTTGGCAGATGATATTATTGTATATCCCGCACACGGCGCAGGAAGTGCTTGTGGAAAAAATATGAGTAAAGAAACCTTTGATACTTTGGGAAATCAGAAAAAAGTAAATTATGCCTTGCAAGAAATGTCGGAAGATGAGTTTGTAAGACAAGTATTGGATGGATTGACGCCTCCTCCAGCATATTTTCCTCAAAATGTAATGATGAATATACAAGGATACGAAAATGTAGAAACGGTTATTAATAAAGGAACTAGAGCCTTGTCTCCCGCTGAATTTGAAGTAGCAGCAAATGAAACCGATGCGGTAATTTTAGATACACGTCATGCACAAGTATTTGCAAAAGGTTTTGTACCCAATTCGATAAATATTGGCGTGGACGGAAGTTTTGCACCGTGGGTAGGAACTATGATACCCGATGTAAAACAAGCATTATTATTAATAACAGATGAAGGAAGAGAGGAAGAAGTAGTAACTCGTCTAGCACGAGTAGGCTATGACAATGCACTTGGATTTTTGAAAGGAGGCATAGAAGCGTGGTCTGCTGCTGGAAAAGAAGTAGATACCGTAGAGTCAATTTCTGCCGATGAATTTATAAAAAGACATGCCGCTGAGCCACAAATAGAAGTATTGGACGTGCGAAAAGCTAGCGAGCACTATAGCGAACATGTATTGGAAGCTATTAATGCACCGCTAGACTATATCAACGATAGTATGACCAAAGTAGATAAAAACAAAACCTATTTTGTACATTGTGCTGGAGGATATAGAAGTATGGTTTTTATTTCTACCCTTAAAGCAAGAGGATACGACAATCTAATAGATATTGCGGGAGGATTTGGAGCTATAAAAGCTACAGGCGCTATCAAAGTGAGCGACTATGTGTGTCCTTCTACTATGTTATAAATCTAATTAAAATTTTATTATATGTTCAAAATGCTAAACAATCTCTTTGGCGGAGGAGAAGATTTGTCCGCTATCATTACATCAGAAACATTCTTGGTAGATGTTCGTATGCCCAGCGAATTTGCTGGAGGAAGTGCTAAAGGTGCTGTAAATATCCCTTTGGATACGGTAGCTTCGCAAATATCAAAATTCAAAAACAAGAAAAATATAGTAGTTTTTTGTAGAAGTGGCAATCGTAGTGGACAAGCCAAATCAATTCTTGAGGCAAACGGCATCTCCAATGTAACCAACGGAGGCACTTGGGAAAATGTAGCGCAGTATTGTAATTAAAAAAACAGAACACTGAATTTCAGATATTTTTAGTTAATCCGTGTCTTTTAATCCGTGCTTATCCGCGTGCAGAAAATAGAATGCTGATTTTCACAGATACTTCGTAAACGCTGATTTAGCTTATCCGTGTTTGTTTACATCCGTGTTTATCCGTGTGCAGAAAAATAGAACACAGATTTTCACAGATACTTCGTAGACGCTGATTTAATTAATCCGTGTTTGTTTACATCTGCGTTTATCCGTGTGCAAAAAATAGAACACAGATTTTCACTGATACTTCGTAGACGCTGATTTAGTTAATCCGTGTTTGTTTGCATCCGTGTTTATCCGTGTGCAAATAAAACAGAACGCTGATTTCCACAGATACTTCGTAGACGCTGATTTAGCTTATCCGTGTTTGTTTACATCTGCGTTTATCCGTGTGCTAAAAAATTAGAACGCTGATTTCCACAGATACTTCGTATACGCTGATTTTCGCAGATTTTTTGTAGAAGTTGATTTTTAGCTAATACGTGTTTGTTTATATCCGTGTTTATCCGTGTGCAAATAAAATAGAACACCGATTTTCACAGATTTTTGTAGAAGTAGATTTTTAGTTAATCCGTGTCTTTTAATCTGCGTTTATCCGTGTGCAAATAAAACAGAACACAGATTTCCACAGATACTTCGTAGACGCTGATTTTCGCAGATTTTTTTTGTATAAGTAGATTTTTTGTTAATCCGTGTTTGCTTACATCCGTGTTAATCCGTGTGCAGAAAAAACAGAACACAGATTTTCACAGATACTTCGTAGACGCTGATTTAGCTTATCCGTGTTTGTTTGCATCCGTGTTTATCCGCGTGCAAATGAAAACATTAAGAAAATTACTTTATTTTTCCAATGACTTGCGATACAATTTTGCCATTTGAGCGCCAATCAATGTCTTAGGCGCAAAATTCATAAAGAAATTCCCTATTCTATTAAAAAATCCGGGGATATAAACCCTTTTGCGATGCGTCATAGCATAGATAGCTTCTCTTGCTGCGGTATCTACAGGCATCATCCAGTTTTTTAGACTATCAAATTTTTCGGATTGTGTCATTTCCGTTTCTATCCCACTAGGCGTATAAAGCGTAATGGAAAATTCGGGATTTTTGATTTCATACGAAAGCGCAAAAGCAAAATTAAACACAAAGCCTTTGCTGCCAGAATACAACGCTTGGTATGGCACAGGATGATATGCACCCATGCTGGAAATAATCATCAAGGCGCTAGAGATATTCTTTTTCTCGAAATAATCTGCCCAAAACTCGATGCTATACAACGTGTTGAGGACATTGGTATTGAGGATGTTTTTACGTTCTGTCTCGGCTATTTCTAAATGTTTGCCAAAATGCGTAATACCTGCATTGAGGATTGCAGCACTCAGGTAAAATTGATTGGCAATGGCTTCAAAAGCGGATTTTGTTTCGGATTCAAGCGATAAATCCGCTTTGAAAATGCTGACTTGTACTAGATATTTGGCTTCAATTTCATTTTTGATTTGTTCCAAATTTTCCAATCTGCGAGCTATCAAAATGAGGTTGGCTTTTTGATTTTTGGCCAATTGTATAGCCATTTCTTTTCCCAATCCCGACGAAGCACCCGTGACAAGAACCCATTTTTTCGCTAAATCCAAAGTCATTTTATCTAATTTTAAAAACAAATATAGCGAATAATAATTTTATGGGTTGCAAATAGATATAAACTGTTGATTTGGTATAAAAATATTTATAAATATTAATTTTTATTCTTATTTTTGCTTTATGAAAGCATTAATAATTTTAATTGTAAGTTTCTCTTATTTATCTGCACAGCAAAATGTCTTCAAATCGGCAGTATTTGATAATGATACCAAAATGCCTATTGCGTATGCAAATATTGTGAATAAAAGCACAAACAAAGTGACAAAGTCTAATGAATTGGGGTATTTTTCCATAACTGTAGCATCCATTGAAGACACGATACTCATTTCATATTTAGGATATGAAAAATTGGAATTTAGAAGTGGAAACAAAAAAGATTTACCTGAGATTTTTCTAAAAAAGAAATCCAATTTCATAAAACAAGTAGAAATAAAGCCAAAGAATAGCGACTATTTGTATGAAATGATAGAAAAATGCGATAATAAAATTGTAGATTTATCTATTCAAGGCAAAACTTATTTTGAACTAAAAAGTTATCACAATGATAAACAAATTGAACTAGTAGAATGTTATAGCAATGCTGAATTATTTGGATACAAAGTATTGAAAACCAATTTAAAAGCAGGTAGGTTGGCATTGCAACCCGATACTAATTCTAAGCGTATTTTCACAACTTTGGCAAGTTCGTTGCCCATTATTTCGTTTGATTTCAAATCCAAAGATAAAAAATATCCCAACAATCCAATTGCGTTTGGCCCCAAAAGAGGGAAGAAAAAGTACTATTTGGAAATTGAAAATATTTTTGTAAATCAAGATTTAGACTCAATTTTTGAGCTAAAATTTTTCCCAAAAGATAAAGAAGAAACCAGTTTTTCGGGTACTTTGTGGATTAATAAGAAAAGAAGAGAATTTGAAAAAGTCAATTTTGTATGTGAGGATTGTAAAAATCATCCGTTTTCACCGATTAGAGAAAGCGATAGTATCAAAAGGGTTGATATGAATATGACATTTGAATTTGCACAAATAGGCGAAGAAAAAGTTTTTAGACAAGTAGATTATATATACGATATTTTTTATAAAAATAGAAGAGATACCGTTGATTATAAGGTGAGTAGCAAAGCCATAATGTATGTGTATGATTTTTCAAACACGTTTATTTTGCCTAGATATAGTTTTTCCGAAACCGCACCATTGTCGGATTATTCCAAGATAAGTGCGTATCCATATAACGAATTTTTCTGGAAATTTCATGATGAAAGTAGGCTAGAATCCAATAGAAAAAAGAATGATTCTTTTTTTGAAGATATTCGATCAATTACCAATATAGATTTGTTTGACCCAAATAGACAATCCAAAATGATGCATATTTTTGGTAGACCTTATGTGCATTGGAGCGATCAAAGAATTAATTTTACGGAAGACATTCCCGAAAAATATGTTCTATTAGAAAGTTTTAATGGGTTTAAGAATTTGGATGATAATGACTTGATGAATTATGATGATAAATTTCCACAAGGCATAAGAATACAAGGTGTTTTTAGGATAAGAAAAGGTAATCGAAGAGTTTTTGGGAAAGATTTTATGGGTTATGAAATCAAAAATGCGATTTATGGTCAAAAAGAAAAGCCTTATTTGTTTGATATTAAATTGTTTATGGATGTGAATTATTATAGGGATTCCTTACATTTTCTTACCGAAACTGTATTTGACCCATTTTCGAGTTATTATTATTTTGCAATAGATAATAATACACGAGCCTATATGAATATGTATTATGATATTTGTGAAATTGAGCGAAGAAATCTTGAAGAAGAATTGCGGGTAACGGAGCGAGATTATAATCAAATTTTTGCCACCTACGATAGGTACAATAGCATTAAGGACGCTATGTGTAAAGATTTTGACAGAGATGTCTTTTTAGGAACTAGGGAGTTTTCTATGAAAACATGGAATAAATATATAAAAAGTGCATTGGGAGTGGACAATCTCAAAGAATTTAGGTTGTACAATCAAAAATAAGAAGGTCTGTTTGTTGTCATAATGGATATTTCGATAGATTTTTTTACAATTATTAAATGAGAATAATAAATTATATGCTATTTTTGCTTGTTGAATTAAAAAAGTAAATATAACAGAATGCAAACACTTATTATGGTAGCACAATTGCTACTTTCTCTTTCCATCCTTGTTTTTATACATGAATTGGGACATTTTTTGGCTGCCAAAATGTTTAAGACACGCGTGGACAAATTTTATTTATTTTTTGATTTTATGTTCCCACTACCTAGTGTATTAAATTTTGCCTTGTTTAAGAAAAAAATTGGTGAAACAGAATATGGTTTAGGCTGGTTTCCTTTGGGTGGCTATGTAAGTATTGCAGGAATGGTAGATGAAACTACAGATAAAGACTCTTTAGCGGCAGAACCTCAGCCTTGGGAATACAGAAGTAAAAAAGGATGGCAAAAAATGATCATTATCCTTGGCGGTATTATTTTCAATTTGATTTTTGCTGTAATGATTTATACAGCGTTGTTGTTTTTTGCAAAAAAAGAATATTTGCCAGCTTCATCGCTAAAAGATGGCGGTGTTTTGGTGTCTGAAAAAGCAAAAGAATTGGGCTTCAAAGATGGTGATGTGATTTTGACCGTAAATGGACAAGAACCTGTTCGTTTTGAAGATTTGTTACCTATTTCGGTTTTATTTGGTGGCGAATACAAAGTTTCTAGAATGGAAAATGGCGTAGCTACTGAAAAAACAATTAAGATGCCTGCTAATTTTTATAAGAAATTTAAAGGCGATATGTTTGCCCCTTTTTATCAAAATCTAAAGGTAGAGAGTGTAGTAGCAGGAAGCAATGCAGAAAAAGGTGGGCTGAAAAATAAAGACTTGATTGTGAATACAAAAGGAGTAGCTATTACTTCTTTTGATCAATTCAAAAATATCTTGGATAGTAGTAAAGGACAACAAATTCAAGTTTCTGTTTTGAGAAATAATGAATCCAAAGACTTGACGGTACAAGTAGATTCTAATGGCAAGATTGGATTTATGCCAGGATTTGAATTGCCAAAAGATAAATATAAAATGCAACATTATGGCTTTTTTGAATCGATGAAATATGGTACAAATGAGTGTGTGAAGTTATTCACTATGCAGGCTATTAGCATTTCCAAAATGGTGACACGCGAAATGGACTTCAAAGAAAATGTTGGTGGCCCTATTGCAATGGCAAAAGGATTTGGTGTAGAATGGGATTGGTATCGTTTTTGGTTGTTCACGGCTATGATTTCAGTGGGCTTGGCGTTTATGAATTTATTGCCTATTCCTGCTTTGGACGGTGGACACGCCGTAGTGATATTGATCGAAATGATTACAGGCAAACCAGTCAATGAAAAAGTGTTACAGTTTTTACAGAACGTAGGTACCATTATTATTTTAGGATTGATGGTATTTGTATTTTACAATGATTTGACGAGAAAGTAACTATTTGTAAAGAATTTAAAAAGTGTTATTGAGCGTCCATCAAATAAGAGTCTGTAAAAATTACAACGAAAAAAGCGTGAAATGAAATGGCGACCAAAGGGAGCATTTGTTTCATTTAGCTTTTGAGGCGATAATTTTAGGACTCGTTTTGTAGGACTTGACTTTTTTTGTTACTTTTTTGTGTTAAGACAAAAAAGTAAAATGAGTATAATTGTTTTAATTTTAGAAAAGTAAATTAAAATTAGTAAAAATATAAAATGAATATTGGATTAAAAGATTCTTTAGAAACGTGGGAAAATCTGTTGCCGCTTACATTTAATAAAAGTGTAGCGGATATGAGAATAGGCATACTTACTATTGCCGAAAAATGGTCAAAACATTTGAATACATCGGTTTCTATCCAATATGTAAATGCTTATTTAGGCGATACAACATCTCGTGCTGAAATTATAATTAACAGTTCGGTTTTGCCTACGGAAATGCTTGTCAATGCTATTTTGGCATTAAAAGAAAATGAAGTCTTGGTGCAAAATGGTTTTGAAATTGCTTCAAATGCGCTTCAATCCAATCCAAAAATCATAGAATTTTCAGGCGATGTATCTCGAATAGCATTTCCTTGGGATATTTTTATAAAGAATGATGCGGAATTGCGCAAAGATTTTGATTTATTGACAAAAGGAAAAGTATCTCAAAAAATAGACGAAACAAATAAAGTCATTGGCAATCAACTTTTTGTAGAAGAAGGCGCCAAAATCCAATGTGCAATCCTCAATACCGCATCGGGGCCAATTTATATAGATAAAAATGCCGAAATTATGGAAGGTTCTATCATTAGAGGCCCTTTTTATTTGGGAGAGCACGCTACGTTGAAATTAGGAACCAAAATTTATGGGGCTACTACAATAGGAAAAGAGTGCAAGGTAGGCGGCGAAGTTTCCAATTCAGTAATTTTTGGATATTCAAATA
>JBIPPG010000331.1:0-3107 GCA_044368545.1 Chitinophagales bacterium
ACTTTCGGGACCCGAGCCACGAAGAAGTATGATAGAAATGCAATTGCTTTCCATTTTGAGACAAACGAATAAAGAAATTGTAGTAATAGCGGGAAATTTCTTAAAATCTTACCACGAATATGTTCAAAAAAATATTCAATATTTTTCATATAAAGAACGAAAAGATTTATCGCCATGGATTTCGGGGGCGAATACGATAATATGCCGAAGTGGCTATACCACCTTGATAGACCTATATTGTCTTCAAAAAAAAGATATTATTTGTATTCCTACGTTAGGGCAAATTGAACAAGAATATTTAGCTGAATTTCACGCAAAAAATGGGTTTTGCCGTACCTTGACCGAAAATGAAATTGAATCTAAATTATTGGGATTGCTGGATAAAGATTTCAACGCGCAATAAAGTCAAAAATCGTAACTTTGCCAGATTAATTAACTTAATCGTAAATCGGATATAACATCATGAAACAGACCGCATTAACAAATTTACATATATCGTTAGGCGCCAAAATGGCTGAATTTGCAGGCTACAATATGCCTATTTCTTATTCTGGAATCAAAGAAGAGCATTTGCAAGTTAGAAACAGCGTAGGCGTTTTTGACGTAAGCCATATGGGCGAATTTTTGCTTGAAGGACCTAGAGCATTGGAACATATTCAACATATCACTTCCAATGACGCATCAAAATTGGTAAATGGACAAGCGCAATATTCTTGCCTTCCCAATGACAAAGGCGGTATCGTAGACGATTTGATTGTCTATAAAATGAATGATGAAAAATACTTTTTGGTAGTAAATGCCTCTAATATAGAAAAAGATTGGAATTGGATTTCAAAACACAATCATTTTGACACTAAAATGACAAACCTATCGGACGATATGAGTCTTTTGGCGGTTCAAGGACCAAAAGCTGTGACTGCTTTACAAAAATTAACCTCAGTAGATTTATCTTCTATCGCTTATTATCACTTTGTAGAAGGAACTTTTGCAGGAGTAGGTAATGTCATTATTTCTGCTACAGGTTATACGGGTTCAGGAGGATTTGAGCTCTATATTCCCAATAAAGATGTAGAAGTTTTGTGGCACAAAATTTTTGAAGCAGGTGCTGAATTTGGTATTTTACCCATTGGGCTAGCGGCTAGAGATACCCTTCGTTTGGAAATGGGCTATTGCTTGTATGGAAATGACATTGATGACACAACCAATCCGATAGAAGCAGGATTGGGCTGGATTACAAAATTGAGTAAAGAAGATTTTATTGGTAAATCTTTTGCTCAAAATCTAAAAGAAAATGGCACGACTCGCAAATTGGTAGGAATAGAAATGATAGACCGTGGCATAGCGCGTCATGACTACGAAGTAGTGAATGAGAACAATGAAGTGATTGGAAAAATCACATCGGGAAGTCAAACGCCATCATTGGAAAAATCAATTGCGATAGCCTATATCAATGCGCCTTTTCATAAATTGGGTAGCGAAGTATATGTAAAAGTACGTGATAAAAACCTAAAAGCAGTGGTAGTAAAAATGCCTTTTTTGGTTCAAACAAACGCTTAATCAAAAAAAAATAACGTATATTTGTAATCTCAAAAATATAACAATATGAATCATTTATTTATACAAGGAATTGGTGGAATGGAATGGGTAATCATCATTTTTGCACTTCTACTATTTTTTGGCGGAAAAAAAATCCCTGAATTGATGCGTGGTGTAGGCAAAGGAATCAAAGAATTCAACAGTGCCAAAGCAGGTATCACTAGCGAAATAGAAAAAGGCATGAAAGAAGCCGACGAAGAAAAAGAATATCAAAAATAATATTTTTTTAAATTTTATTACTATACAAAAGCATCCTTATTTAGGGTGCTTTTTTGTTTTATTTAACATAAAATAAAAATAACTTCTTTATCTTTGCATTGAACATAAACAAAACGAAAACGATGAAAGATAAGAAATTATTATATTTAGCATTATTGATTTTTGCACTTCGAATTGTAATAGAATATTTTTATGAAAATAAGCTATTGGACAAAACGCTAATGTATATTACATTTATAATCTATGCGTATTATTTCACCACATTTCGTATAAAAAAAGATTATATCCTTTTTATCATCGGTGTTTTTTGTTATCTAGTTGCTATTTTGACACGTATTTCAACAAATTCTCCATTTCTTTTTTTATCCATTTTTTCTTCCATTATGGGGATGGGTATTCACTTTTGGCTATATTATATGAATAAAGAAGATTAACCCAATAAACAAAACTAATGAAACCAAAACATTATAAACAACTTTTCCTTTTTCTATTATTTTTGGCATCCGTTTTATCCCGAAAACTGACTACAAATAAAGAAGAATTTTCAACTGGATTTTTATATCTATATTTTATTTTTTCAGCACTGCTGTACACTCAATTCAAAAACAATAAAGACAAAATATATTTCTTCATCGGTCTGTTGTTGTATTTGATTTCCTATTTAGATTTCACCAATGTATTCTCAAACCCCCATATTCCACTATTTCTTTTAGTTTTGGCAGGTATGCTTTTACATTTTTGGATATTTTACAAAAACAAAGAAGATTGAGTTAAATTTTTCTTTATTTTTCTCAATTTTATGATTATATTTGCATCGTTTAGGAAAGTAAAACATCAAAGCACTTGCAAAAATTGAAAATAATATTTTTATTCTTTTTTCTAATTACTAGCACACCTTTTTGGGCTCAAGATATACATTTTAGTCAATTTTGGGACCCAATGAGCTTTCAAAATCCTTCTAATATAGGCAATTTTGATGGAATGCTTAGAGTATCGGCTATCTACAGAAATCAATGGAATCAATATGGTTCGCCACTACAAACTATGTTTGCCGATGCTACTTTCAAACATAGCTTCAAATCCGAAGACCATCTATCCATTTGTGTATCGGGACTTCAAGACAAGCTAGATATGCTCTTTTTTAGACAATATCGACTTTCGGGAACAGTAGCCTACAACAAATATTTATCTGAAAAAATGAATATTGGAGCGGGTGTACAATTTGGCACAAAGCTCACTTCTATCAATTACAGTCGATTGACATTTGACCGTCAATGGGATCCAAATACAGG
>JBIPPG010000057.1:0-10832 GCA_044368545.1 Chitinophagales bacterium
AGTAGATTGTTTTTTTACAAAAACAAAAAATATTTTAGTGTTTCATTTCCGTTTTTAACAACATTAGATCAATATAATAATGTTGTAGGATTGACGACATATACAGGTAAGATTTTAGACAATCAGAGTATTTCAGCTATAATTTCAATAATTGACAGTGAACAGTTTAAGTTAAATCCTTCTTTGATTGACTTTTACCTTGAACCAAACGGTATAGAATCCTCAGGAATATTGTTACTAGAAGAAATATTTCAATTTGAACCTTCATACATAAGGTATGATTATGACCCTGAAAATGAAAAAGGTAAACTTCACCCTCTTAATCATTTAGATATAAATTATTCTCAATATAGCACTTTCAAATTTGGGTTACCAAAAGAAATAACTTATGATTATTTCGAGAATCTTCAAAATATTAAAACTGAATGTTCCTTTGTAATTGACTAAATAATGACAACAATTTTAAAACGTATTTAAAAGAAGGCCAGCACACTACAGCTAGAGTTTATTCTTCTCTCTAATTTTATTTAAAAGGAATCATATTTTGCTTTGCAGGACATTGGGCTCAACGCCAACCATTCTACCCCAATTTGAATCCGGTATGTACCGGATGCTTTTTTAAACTGCCACTTCTTAAATACGCCAAACCGTTGTGTGATATACCGTTCACGCGACACAAAACTGCCTCAATATATGATCTAAATTTAGTATATTTGCAGAATAATTTAATTATTAGAATGTTATGTTAATTGCTAATCCAATATACGATGTAGTTTTTAAAAAAATGATGGAAAACGAAAGAGTTGCCAAATTCTTTATTGGAACACTTTTGGGCGAAACTATAGAGCATATTGAAGTAAAACCGCAAGAATACACTTACGAAGGAGAATTTAAAGACGATGATCCAAAAAAGTATGAAATTATAGAAGAACGCATCAAAAAACGTTATAATATTTGGGTATATCGGTTAGATTTTATCGCCACCATCAAAACCGAAACGGACGAACTCAAAAAAGTTTTAATCGAAATCCAAAAAGCTAGAAATCAAATAGATTTGATGCGTTTTAGAAATTATTTGGCTGAACAATACAAAAAAGAAGATGTTGTAAACAATCAAAAAACAATACTTCCTATTACTACAATTTACATATTAGGGTTTAAATTGCCTGAAATTGAGACACCTTGCATAAAAGTGGAACGAAACTATAAAGACTTAGTTAATAACAAAATTATTAACCAAAAAAGTGACTTTGTAGAAAAACTAACTCACGATAGTTTTATCGTGCAAGTTGACCGAATTACTGGAAATTATTCAACTAAACTTGACAAACTTTTGAGTATTTTTGAGCAACAACACTTTGTAGACGATAATAAAATAACCAAAGAATTCAAGCACGAACTTGATTCTGAAGACATAAAATTAGCAACAGATATTTTGCATTTTGCAGGAACGAACCCAGAAGAACGCAAAAAAATTGAAACAGAACAAGAGGCCTGGAGAACAGTAAATGCAATGTTTGAAGATAAAGAAAAAGAACTAATGGCAGTTATTGATGAAAATAAAAAAATCATTGACCAAAAAGATAAAATTATCGAAGAGTTAATGAAAAAACTAAACGAGAAAAAATAGTACAGCACACAACAGCTGGGGTTTATTTATCTCTCTAAATTTAGTTAAAAAGAATTTCTATTTTGCTTCGCAGGACATTGGACTCATCGAGCCAACAATGATTCCGCACGTGCGGGAGAACTCATCCGATTAAATTATAAGCACCCTATGGATTTATCGTACTATTTTTTCTAATTTATGATACATATACCACTCATTTTCAAAAATTTAGAACAAAGATTCCCTTCCACAGCAACCATTTTCCCTCAATTTCACTTATCAAATTCACTGCCGTCGCTCGTTTCTCGCACCATTTTTTATCACGAAATCTTCGACAAGTGACCTCATTACAAGCATCTCGCTTAAAAAAAGTTTTTTAACTTTTTACATTTATTTTATGCTGCATCCACGTTATCGTAAACGCTAAAACGAGTATGAGTAGAAAAAAATAGACAAAGATGTTATTACTTAATTTTAATATTCGCACTGACCAAATGAGCATTCAATCCGTTTGTACGAGCGTAATAGCCGTATTTAAGCTCTATCGAATGAAATAAGGGTGAAATAATGCCATTTTTGGGCTGGATTTTCAAGCCTAAACCAGCAAAAATAGACTGAAAGTTGGATAAATCAAAGTCACTCGTTCGGAAGTCCGCTAGCTGTGTCAGCTCATTTTTTTCATAAAAATATTTACTTCCAGTTTGCTGATACAATCGAACCGAAGGGGATAATGTAAAGGTATTATTCACTTTTGCATTCAACTCTGTTTGGAAGGTATTGGACACAATACCCCAATTATCCCAATAAAAACGATAAAAATTTCTCAAAATAAACTTATCGCTCAAGAAAATATTGCCTCGCAATCCTATGGGAACCTTAATTCTTGAATCGGGCAATACTTCCAATTCCGCAGCCGAAGCTCCTTTTGTATAAAAACGATTAAACGGCGTACTCAAATATCCATTTTGATAGGCAACATCCAAAATCAATGCCATTTGAATCCTAGAATTAATGGTCTGATTGATTGTATTGGATAGATTAAAGGTATTTCGGGTTTTTGTCTGATAGTTTCGGATATTTCCGCTATCTCTGAGTTCATAAGGTTTAATTTCTTGTAATTCATCAAAAAACACATTTAGTTTGGCTACCCACTCCGTTTGTTTTTTATTAAACGCTTTGCTATAATTAAGTTGGGCACCTCTTGAAATATAATCAAATTCACTTGAAAATGAAACATTCCCACCGATTACTGAGTTATTATTCGAATTTTCAAAAGCATAAGACAAGGTAGGATAAACGCGAATATCGCTATAAGAAGGCGATGTAACCAACAACGGATCAATATTGTCCGAAGAAGCCGACGTATAATAATCCACCCCTACATTCACGCCAAAAAGATGCTTATTCCCTTTTGCCGTAGGTTTCACCATTTTGATGTCTATTGAAGAGGAATAATCCGTCAGTTTTTCGGTACCAATACCGCCGGTAACACCCGAATTATTGCCATCTTGTGTATAATAACTCCCCAAAATATTAACTTCTTCTATTTTTAAATTTCGTTTTTCATAATTACTTTCATTTACCTCGGTATTTTCTTGTCCCAATACACTGAGTATGGATATAAAAAATGCAAAAATTTGTAAGGATATTTTTTTCATAAAAATCTATTTTTTCTATAACTATTTAATTACAACCACAGCCTCCGCCTACTTTTCCACCATTGGCACCCGAAGCACCTTCGCGGTAGGATTCAAAATTCATTTCGGATTTATCAATAGATTTTGAACTCAATTCCATATCGGATTGATTCAAATAGACTCTCTGATGCGGCAGCACCTTGGCGCAAGAAGTTATTATACTCATTGCTCCCAAACTTAAGATCATTAAAAATAGTTTTTTCATTTTTATTTTTTTAAATTTATATTGTTGGATACGTAAATTTTATCGTCATCATCAAAAATAATACATTCCAGTCCATTTATTTGATTGACCAAATTCAATCCTTTTTCTATTCCCATCACCATAATTGGAGTGGCAATAGCATCGGCAAACTCGGCAAAAGGGCAAATAGTAGTAATACTTTTAATTCCTTTTATAGGCATTCCCGTTTTGGGGTCTATCGTATGCGAATATCTTTTACCTCCTATCATCACATACTTTTCATAATTCCCCGAAGTAGCTACCGAATGATTTGTAATTTCCATTTTGGAAAAAAACGCATTCTGATACGATGGATGCACAATTCCTATCGACCATTTTTCGCCTTCAGGTTTGAGTCCCCATACCGTCATATCGCCCGAAGCATTCACTACACCACTATCTATTCCCATCGAAATCATAACCTTTTTTGCCATATCCGCCGCATAGCCTTTGCCTATTCCTCCAAATCCAATGCGCATTCCTTTTTCTTTTAAAAATACGGTAGACTCTGATTTATTAATCTCAATATTTCGATAATTGATCAAAGATACCGCTTTTTTAGCATCTTCAATATTGGGCAGTTCTTTCATTTCCTTATCAAAATTCCAAAATTTCTTAGCTAAGCCACCATACGTAATGTCAAATGCGCCTTGTGTCAATACTGAAATTTTTATAGAACGCTCTATCAATGCTATGGTTTCTTCAGACACTTCAACGGTCGTTATACCAGCATTATCATTAATCAAATTGGTTTCGCTATGTTCTTTGTAGGTGGAAAGCTTCTCCTCTATTCTTTTAATCTCTAGAACGGCTTCCTTTAATGCACTATTTGCTATTGCTTCATTAGAACTCACCGCGCCTATATGAAACTGATTTCCCATCAACAACTCACCTACACTGAATATTTTCAAAATACAATCAATTATTTTGCATTACGAATTTGATCAATAAATTTATCAGGAGAATCGGTAATATTTCCTGTCCATTTTTTCAAAACTTTGCCATTTTTATCTATCAAAATAGTGAGTGGAAAATGACCATTAGGATTATATTTCTCAGACCAATTATCTTTTTTGACAGTATACTCTTTATTTTCTCCTTTATTTTTCATTGGAAAATCTAAATTTACTAAAATTAAATTTTCAGAAGCGTAAGTAGTAAATTTATCATTTAAAAACAAACCTTTTTTAAGTTTTTGACACGGAATACACCAATCGGAACCCGAAAAATTGAGTAAAATAGCTTTTTCTTGTTCTTTTGATTTATGAAAAGCAACATCCAAATCAGTTTCCCAATTTAAACTAGCAATTGAAAAAAACAAAGAAAGTAAAATCAATAAGATTTTCATAACGATTCTATCCTTTTACATTCAATGTATTGCCATTATTAGTTAATGTGCAAACATAGGTTTTTAAAGAAGAACTAGTTTCTGGACCAAAAGAGCTTCCTGTCTGTGAAAATGTTTGAGCGTCATGTTTTTCGCATCTAAATTTATTAACACTAGAATCATATTTAATTCTACCAGATTCATGTGGACAAGTCAATTGAGCTGCATAATAATTACCATCCAAACCATACGCTACAACTACTCCTTCTAATTGAACATACTGCCCTTTTGTTTTCAATTTTGAATATGCAGACGATGTCAATTCTAAATTCAAGTCTATATTTGTAGGCGCTGTAGTACTTTCGTTTTTACTACATCCTCCCAAACAAGCTGAAACTACCAATGAAGCACCTCCCATTCCTAATAATGATAAAAATTCTTTTCTGTCCATGTTTTTTTTATTTAAATATATTAATAATCTTTTTTTTAACGAATATTCATCCACTTTATTATAGCAAAAATAGATATAAATAAATAATAAACCAAAAAAAAAGCCACTCAAGATTGAGTGGCTTAGATTATTACTGAAAATCAAAAAATTATGATTTTTTAGTTGTAAGTTTTTTGTCGAATTTTTTCTGAAATTTGTCAATTCTACCTGCAGTATCTACAAATTTCATTTTACCTGTAAAAAATGGGTGACTCATATTTGAAATCTCAATTGGAATCAATGGATATTCATTTCCATCTTCCCATTTGATGTTTTCTTTGCTAGGCGCACAACTTTTTGTCATAAACGAATAATCGCATGAAAAGTCTTTAAATATTACGGTTCTATAACTTTCTGGGTGAATTCCTTCCTTCATTTTATTATATTTTGGAGTGCAAAGATAATGTTTTTTTTTTAATCTAAAATTATTTTTTAAATATTTCTATTCAAATTCATCAAATAGCCAAAATGTATCCCTTCATGAATCAAATTGAATTGCAAAGCATCTTCAATATTTTGAAGTGTATTTTGGAAACTGGTTTTATATTCTGTGTAATTGTCAAAGATATTATTTGCCGAATCTATTTCAAATTTATCTATTTGAGAAATC
The DNA here is from genome assembly GCA_044368545.1 of Chitinophagales bacterium. Classification (GTDB taxonomy): domain Bacteria; phylum Bacteroidota; class Bacteroidia; order Chitinophagales; family JADJOU01; genus CHPMRC01. Next base: position 5,957 of record JBIPPG010000057.1, read on the forward strand.
AACAAATTGGCTATTTCCGTTCTATCTGCTTCCGAAAAATTCACATCGGGTGTAGTTCCTTTTTTATATTTTTCTATAAATTGAGCAGATGTGTACGTTGTATTTCCTGACAAAGAATAACACAACGCATCAAAAACAGCTACGATATGCCCAATATTCCAAATAATATTATTATTAAAACCATTTGGGATTTTGTTCAAATCATCCATTGAATATTTATTGAGATAACTCAAATAATTTTGTCTACTGAGTCTCGTGAGTGCTACGATTCTATCCATTTTGCAAAGCTTTTTTTAATAATCCACTCATAATCAAATAGCCATCTTCATTTCCCAATTCTCCTTCCATACAACGCTCTGGATGAGGCATCATCCCAAAAACATTTCCATTCTTGTTCATAACCCCAGCAATATTATCTACCGCTCCATTAAAATTATATTCCTCGGATATTTCACCTGCCTCAGAACAATATCTAAATAATACTTGACCATTATTTTTCAACTCTTGCAATGTATTTTCATCACAAAAATATCTACCTTCGGCGTGCGCTACAGGTATTTTTAGGACTTTATTACTTGGGATATTTTGAGTTAATAATGATGCTCCATCTGCTTTCAGAAATTTATTTTCACAAACAAATTTTTGGTTTTTATTTCGTAGTAAAACGCCTGGCAAAAGCCCAGCCTCACATAAAATTTGAAAGCCATTGCATATTCCTATAACTTTTCCACCTTGATTAGCAAATTCAATAACTTTCTCCATTATAGGCGAAAAACGAGCAATAGCGCCAGTACGAAGATAATCGCCAAACGAAAATCCACCCGGAAGAATAATACAATCTTCTTTTGAAAACATAGATAAATCCGAATCTTTATGCCATAATTCTATAGCTTCTTGCTTCAATACATTTCGGACAACATGTAGCATGTCTTTGTCACAATTACTACCGGGGAATATTACAACTCCAAATTTCATTTTGATAAATTTATGCTACAAAAATAATACAATTTTGACCAACCCTTATAAGTTATTTTTCCAAATAAGGAAGGACAATTCAGCTTGATTTTCCAACATTTCTAATCCATTTTTCACCATAGCCCCTCTTTCTTTACATTTTTTCATAAAAAGGGTTTCTTCGGGATTATAAATCAAATCGACACAAAAATGCTGAGATGTAATAAAATTATAATTAATTGGGGGAAAGGATTCAATATCAGGATGCATACCCAATGGCGTTGTATTAACAATAGTTCCATAATTATGCATAATTTTTTGTGAAATGGCTTCATACTCAAACCCCATTTGTGGATTTCGAGAAACAAAATCCGATTCTACATTAAAAAAGGTTTTCAATGAATATGAAATAGCCTTAGAAGCACCTCCAGTCCCTAAAATTAATGCTTTTTTATTACGGTCAAAAGGAATTTCTTTTATACTATCTGCAAATCCTTTAAAATCAGTATTATATCCTATTGCTTTACCCTTTTTAAATGCGATACAATTTACCGCGCCAATATTTTGAGCATGAATATCAATTTCGTCTAGCAAGGGCAATACTTTTTCTTTATAAGGAATCGTTACATTAACTCCAGCAAAGGTCTGTTTAAGATGATTAAATAGAATAGATAATTCTTCTTCTTTAACTTCTAGTAACTCATAAGAAAAATCAGAAATAGACTCTCTCTGAAATTTAGAACTAAAGTAATTTCTTGAAAAAGAATGAGACAAGGATTTTCCAATCAGCCCAAGCTTATATTTCATTATTTTTAGATTGATAATGAATCAAAACATCTTGAATACTCTTTAAATCTGCTATCCAAGGAGTATAGTCAAACACAATTTGATGTGATTGTGGACTGAATTCCATACCGAGCATAAAACTCATTAGCCCCGCATCCATTTTTCCATCTTCAAAATAAATTATAGATTGATAGAAATACAATTCTCCATAATTATAAGTTTCTATGGCCTCTTTTATTAATTCTAAAGCCTCGCTAGACTGACCATTGATATAGAGCGCCAAACTTAATTTGGCATACGCCAAATACATTTCAGGATCTAATTTTATCATTGTTTTCAATATATCTATCGATTCTTCCAGCATATCCATACCCAGCAAAATATTGGCCTTAAGCTCTAAGAAATATACATTATTTCGGGAATGACCTACCGCTTTTTGAATAAGAGAATATGCTGCATTGTACTTTTTCTCCTCAAAATACATCAAGGCAAGGTGGAAATACAAATCGGGATTTTCGTCGTCAATAGCCATAGCTTCTTTAAAACAAATTTTTGCTTTTTTGTATTGCTTCAACTCTCTATAACAAACACCCATTATGATATAATTATAGGCTGTAAGTCCGTCTGATTTCTCTAATTCCAATAAAAAATTTAGCGCTTTTTCATAATCATTATTTTCATAATAAGTTATCGCCAAATTATTGATACATTCTTCATTTTCGGGATCTATAGCCAGAATATATTCCAAGGCCTCGATAGCTTTATCTATTTGTTTTGACTCTCTATATGCCAAATATAAATGATACCATGCAATAATATTATAAGGATCTTCATCAATTAACTCCGTAAAAATGGCAATTTTTTCTATTGACGATTGGTGAAATTGAAATGCAAAACTAATCGTGACAAAAGCTTCCTCATTTTTTGGATTAATTTTCAATGCCTTTTTCACCGCAGAAATCATATTGGTATAATCGCCCATTTCTTCAAAAACATCTGCCATTTGAAGATATAAAGAATCTTTATCTTCAAAACAACTTTTGAGTCCTTTTTTGATAATATCTAAGGCTTCATCAAATTGATTTCGTTGTAGAAAAATTTCGGATTTGATTAAATAAAAGTTAACGTCGGAATAATCTAAGGTATAATTATTTTCTAGGGTTTCTTCTGCATTTTCAAGATCGCCCATTTCAAGATAGGCATCTGCTTTGGCCAAACTAAATTCAGATGAATAGGGGAAAATATTTAAAGCTAATTCACTCGCCTCAAGAGCTTCGGAGGCTTTATTTGATTGTAAAAAATAATGTATAATTTCTTCAAAATCTTCTTCTGAAAAATGAATAGGTTCATTATTTTCACGTGCAAATTGATATTGCTCTACAAGAGCCATCAATTTTTCTTCATTTTCCTCAAATTCGTTATTTCTCATTCAAGATTTTTAATCTTATTATTGAAACATAAAAATAAAACAAATAGTTTGATTCTTATGAATTATTTTTCATAATTACAATAAAGCCCAAATCTAGTGATTTGGGCTTTATATTTATTAGTAAATTGTGATAATACTATTTCACTATAAATTGTGAACCTCCAACTACTTTTTCTTCATCTTCCAATCTCACAAAATAAGTTCCTTTTGACAACATATTTACTTCAATTGGTGGAACGTTATTTGTACCATAAGAAGCTCTATAAGACATTTTCTTAACAAATTGTCCCGATCTACTATAAATTGAAATTGTATAATTTTGAACTTTATCAGATTTAAATCTAACATTCAATACATCTGTCGTTGGATTTGGAAATACGCTAAATTTACTGCCCATATTAGCAAAAGGATCTATTTCACTTGAAACCTTAGGTCTATTCAAATTATAATTACATCCTGGTACTTCAGTAATTGGAGCATAAAAACTTCCTCTTCCATGTGTGCCTAGATATACCATCCAGCAACCATTTTTTCTTAATTTTACTTGTCTAATTCTAAACACTGGTACCATTCCTACATTTTTACTTGAAGGAACCCATTTTACACTTGTAGCAGTAATATCATCTGTTTCCCAAACTCCATATTCTGTACCAATCAAGACATGCTTTTCATTTAACTCATCTATAATTCCACAATATACTGGCATACTTGGCAAATCACCTTGTTTGTTTACAAATGTATTTCCATCACTAGAATAAAATACTTTTTGAGTTCCTCCAAATCCCATTTGAGTAACCAAAACCTCAGGTTTTACAACAGGACTGGATTGACGAACATAAACGCCACTTAGATTAGTTGGTAATCCAGATACATTAGATATTGTAATTCCTAGTCCAGAAACTGTAGATACTAAACATGGTGGAGTATTACTAGTTGTAGATTTATTAAACACCGCTCTATCAAATCCTGTAATCTTTCTAGCACCACCTCTTCCTACAACATACATTGTAGATAAATCTTTTGTCTGATGCATATCTATTGCTTCACCTACACCTGCATTTATTACCGATGTCCAATCTGCTTTTGCGCCAAGTTGGGTTGCATTTGGAGAGACATAGAATCCAGACGGATGCAAAACAAATAATAAAGATTTTTCAGGAATTTCTTTATCAATAGAATCTATAGTATTATCAGGGTCTGGAATTAGTTTTTCAGCAATATGAATTCTAGTATGAAATCCAATTCCGTCTGCATTACCATTATTATCAGTATCAATACAACTACCTTCAATTACAGGATTGGTTGTAGATGCATTCATATTCTCAGTTTTTCTAATAGATCCTTCATACACTGTATAAAACATAACTCTACTATCATTGTATGCAGAAATAGCCGTATTAAAACCATCTCCTCCACTAACTTCAAATGATTTTCTATCGGTAGAAGCATCTGTTCTAATTAGATTCGTTCCATTATCTTGCGCACCACCAAGCATTTCGCCATATATTGAAGCATTAACATCGTAAAACTGCGTAATATTAAATGCCTTGTTTTTTGGCATCCAAGTAGGGTTCGGAAATTCAGACATAGCATTAAAAGTCATATATATTCCTCCATCGGTACAAATAGCAAGAGTGTCTGGTCTTTTTTCATCAAAAGCAAACTCATGCATATCGGCATGTATCAAATTTTGACCTAATTTTGCTG
>JBIPPG010000332.1:0-3094 GCA_044368545.1 Chitinophagales bacterium
GGGACAGGTCGTCTTGTTGGGACAGGTCGCGACCTGTCCGTACTGGGGAGGTCGCAAATAAATCTTGGTTCTTTTCGTCGGGGTAAAGGTAGAGGGGAAAAATCGAATTTGAATCATAAGCACTACACAATTTATGTGCAATAATATTTTTTGAAATAAAAAAACAATCATCTTCTTTATTTATCTTTGGAATTACCAGCCCAATATTTTCGCCTTTTAAAAAATGTTGCATTACTTTTCGTACAGTACGCCAAACTAATTTATCTTCATAAAAAACAAAACGATTGTCAAAAGGTCTGTAAGAAATTGGTTTGATGAACTTTGTTAAATCTGTTTCTTTTTTTATATTATCATAACCTTGCAAAATATTCCATCCTTCTTTTTTCTTCACATTAAATTCTTTATGCAAATACTCTTCATCTCTTGGAGCAGACTGGAATTTTTTATAAAATTCTAATAAATCTTTATTTTTTCCATTAATAACAAATTCATCGTGTGCCGTAGTTAATCCAACACCATTTATAATAAACAATTCATTCACCGAAAACCCTTCATCATATTCTTTTTTGGCATCGAAATCTTTATTTACAAAAAAATATTCGGGTGCTTGTGGGTTGAGTTCATTCCAATTGATACTGTTTAATGAATTTTCAGATAGAAAATCATATTTCATTTCTCGTTTTCCATACAAATCATAATGAAAAACTTTGCCTAATTCATTCGGTTTTTTCTGCCCCGTTTTTACGAAAATATTAATAGAAACCCCTTGCATAATGTCAAATACATTAACATCAGCACTTCCATCGGGCGCAGTTTCTTTTTTCTTGCTATTTCCGTGTAAATCTATAGTATAAATTTTATCGAAGGTTTTGAGCAAATGCCAACGCATTCCTCTAAAAGTAGGATTGTCTAGAAAGCCGTGCGGATTGATATAAGCCAAAATACCACTTCCATTTTTCTCAATAAAATGCTGACCGTAACGCATAAATTTTACATAATCATCATTTATCCATTTAGGATTTCTTTCTTTCAGTTTCTCTTTTCCGCCTGGTTCTTTTTTATAATCTTCCATAAGGTTCATAATCCACTCGCCTTTGTTTGCAGATTCTCCGCTATACGGTGGATTTCCCATTACAATCATTACCGGTGCGTCCCGTTTTATATAATTGGCTTCGTTGGCTTCGGCGCTGAGCCAATTGGCAAATAGCGAACCTGTATCGGGATGGTGTTCTTCGAGGCTATTGGTTAGGTATATTTTTAGTCGTTGTTCTCTTGTAGGTTTATGCCCCGTTTCGGTCAATAACAAATCGATTTGTAAATGAGCCATAGCATAGCTCGCCATCAAAAGTTCAAACCCTATAAGCCTTGGTAGCAAATGATTTTCTACATAGTTGCTCCATATTCCTTCTTGCCCTACAAACTTTTTATGAATTTGTTTTATAACTTCCGCAATATACGTGCCTGTGCCTGTGGCAGGATCTAGCATTTGTACTCGGTGCACTTCTTGTTCTACTTGCTTGCCTTGCACGTTTATTTTTATCTTTATTTTGCTGTTATCCGCTATTCCTGCCGTAATTCCAAATTCGGTTTTTAATATTTCGTCAATGGCTCTAACTTGGAAACCCACCACGGGCTGGGGAGTATACCATACACCTCTTGCTTTTCTTAAAGCGGGGTCATACGCACTTAAAAAATCCTCGTAAAAATGGATGATTGGCATTTCCATTTTGGTTGACTTTCCGTAGTTTTTTAGTATTTCTACCACATTACAAGCCAAAAATATATCTACCAAGCTATCTACAATCCATTTGATACGGTCATCAATATCGGGACCTGCGATATAGCCAAATAGTTTTCGCAAAAAAGGATTGGTTTTTGGAATCAATTCGGCTGCTTCTTGTCGGCTAAATGTAGGCAATGTAGGGTCGTGATACCTTGCCGCAAACATACCGTAGGTAATTGTTTGGGCATATACATCTGCAAAACCTTTGGGCGAAATATCGTGAATGAGAATTTCCCTAAAGGCGTTCATTTGGTCTTTTAGTGTACTGTTTTCGTGTTTTTCTTCGTCGCTCGTGAGTGCTTTTTCAATCACATCCGAAAGCAATCGGGCTTTACCAGCCATCATTTCTGCCAGTTTTTTGGAACTTTTTATTGTCTGACCAATATGGGAAGTAAAGTCATTGATGAGATTTGTAAAAGTGGCAAAGTTTTGAGGTAATGGTTTAATGTATGGGACAGCTCGAGAGCTGTCCGTACAAATTTGAGCAATGGCAATTTTGGTTATAAATTGTCCATCGCGATATAAATGAAAATCAAGATAATCGGTAAAAATAAGATTGTTAAGCGAAGCTTTGTATCGGTCAAACTGTTCTTTATTTCCAGTTTTCTTGGCACCTTCAAGGTCTTTGTCGCCAATATCTTTGGCTTCAATAAAACCAACAGGAATATCTTTCTTTGTCAAGATATAATCGGGTGCTCCACAGCTCTGTCTTTTGGGTTCGTTGGTGGCTCTGATTGTTGGCACTAAACTTTCTAAGAGTTGTTGCAAGTCGCCACGAAAAGTATGCTCGGTAGCATTTCCGAGTTTATATCTTTTGTCGATACTACTAATATATTGTTCTAAAGTCATGTATGGATGGCTAAAATATTGGGTACAAATATAAACAAATTATTTTGGGAGGAGGGAATGTGTGGGGAGAAATCTGAACTTACTATTATGTAAAATTTTTAATGTTTATATCATAATTACTTATTTTCTAATGCTTTTAATCTTGACTCTATTTTATCAATGGCATTTTTATTTTTACAACCTTGATAAGTTGAAAGGAAAAATGTAAATATCGCTATCAATACAAGAATATTTTTCCCAAAATCATAAGTAATATTAAGTCTCTCACTCTGTCCTAGTTTAAGATACTTATTATCAGTATAGGAGCATATACCAGATCTAGTTATTGAATAAATTGGCTTATTATTCCCATCTAAAGCACTTTTTAATTCTTCATTTTTTGCTAATACTGTTAAGTGATTTAGAAGTTGTTTTTCAGTATATTTATTAAATTCAACTTCCAATTTCTCTAAAGATATAGAA
>JBIPPG010000058.1:0-10807 GCA_044368545.1 Chitinophagales bacterium
TCCGATTTTACTTTTTCGCCATATTCTTCCCAGAAAGGCATTTCGGCTACTCTTTCGTATGCTTGATTTCCTGCGTTTTTCAAAGCAGTTTTTTGTTCTTCGCTAGCATTTCCCATAATGGCTGCACCAAGGCTACCTACCGCTACTACTTGAGCTCCTGTCAAAGTGGCTAAATCTAGACATAATTCAGGTTCGTATTGCGCGCCAAAGCTCAAAGCATCTCCAAGAATCAATCTTCCTTCGGCATCGGTATTCAAAACTTCTACCGTTTTTCCATTGTGCATAGTAATGATATCGCCAGGAGTATATGCATTTTCGCCAGGTCTATTGTCCGTTGCAGGCACCAAAGCTACCATATAAATAGGTAAATTATTTTTGGCAATAGCATACATAGCGCCTGCTACTGCAGCACTACCAGCCATATCGCTTTTCATACTATCCATACTGTTTGCAGTAGGTTTCAAAGATAATCCTCCCGTATCGTATACCAATCCTTTGCCTACCAATAAGTAAGGTTTTGTATTTACAGCATTTGCGGGTTTGTATTCCATTATCGTAAACGTAGGCGGTTCGATACTTCCCATATTTACCGATAACAATCCTCCAAAGCCTTGTTTTTCAAGTTCTGCTTTATTCAATACTTTTACATTAAAATTGGCTTGTGTTCCCAATGCTACAAATGCTTCGCTTAATTTAGTAGCGGTCAGGGTTATTACAGGCTCGTTTACCAAGTCTCTAGCAATATAATTTGCTTCCAAAACGGTGTTTAATTCTGCAATTGATTGCTCGGTTACATCGCCACAATTCAAATATACCGTTTCAATGGTTTGAATGGCTTTTTTGCTCAAATATTTTTGGAAGGCATAAGCACCCATAACGAGTCCTTCTGCAAATTCGTGCAAAAAGCAAGTGCTTAACTTATGCGATACCACTAATGAAACTACATTATATTTTTTTATTTCTGACAATAAATTATTACCAGCCTTTCTTGCTGCTTCGTTGTATAAATGCGGAGCTTTATCTCCCGATAAATCAATACAAACTATTACTTTTAGTCCAATAGCTGTATGAAATGAATGAAAATTTGAATTGTTTTCATGAACATTATTTATAGCATCTACCTGCCAAGACTCAAGGCCTAAATCTGTTGTAGCTTTTCCTTTTTCTATCAATACAATTTCTGCTTGAATGGAGTCATTATTGTATTTTTTTATTTTTATTGGAGAATTAAAGTTCATAAGTATTAATATTTTACATTTAAGATTATCAAGATGCGCAAATTTAGAAAAAAAAAAACAGATAAGTCATATATTTGGATATTTTAATTTTGTTAACAATATTTAACATAGTTGTTTTTTGGCGCTAATTGTCTAATAATCAATGATCTCCTCGTAAAAAAAATACGTTTCGTCAAAAAAAGTACTCCGTTCGTCAAAAATAATTCCCAAAACCTAATTTCAAAAGTTTTTTTATTTAAATTTGCGACGTTAAAATAACTTAACTACATTTTTTAAACATGGAAATAATTTTATATGAATTCATTTAAACTATTTATTTTTTGCATTCTCGTTTTGGGAATACAAATTTCAAATGCACAAATAGGTGCATTTAGAGTAAAAACAGGAGGTGCTATTAACATAGGCTATACAAATTATCGGTATTTGACTTTTGGGCAAGGATTGACTCCCAATAACGACGGGCCATGGGCACTAGAAGAGTTTGATGAAGGTATGAATTTTTGGAGACCTTATTCAAGCGGAATGGGGTTTTCGGGTAATTATTTTTTGCATATTCATAATTTGGGTCATGTGGGAATTGGGCAAAAAGCAAATCCAGGATTTCAAAAAAGTTATGGGTTTTTAGGTGGTAAGAAAACACAAAATTTTAAACTACAAGTAAATGGAAATGTAGTAGCTCACGACTATTATACATACAGCGATAGCAATGTAAAAAAAGATATTATGCCTTTGGATATGAGTTATGGGCTTTCGGCTATCAATCAATTAAAACCCGTTAAATACAAATACAAGGACAATTTTATCAGTACCGAAATTCCCGATTCAAAAGATCAGAATAAAATGGCTACTTCAAATGAACAAAAATCTCAGAATTTTGTAGAAAATTCAACTCGATTTGGTTTATTGGCACAAGAATTAAAAACCGTTCTTCCCGATATGGTTTCTCAAGTTGGAGAATTTGAAACGATCAATTATGTAAGCCTTGTGCCTGTTTTAATTAAAGGAATTCAAGAGCAAAGCAAATTGATTGAAGATCAAGATCGAAAAATTCAAATTTTAAGAGAAGAAATTGAAAATCTTAAAGGAAGCAATATAGCTATGGAGATGAATATGACTAAAATCTATCAAATTGCTCCAAATCCTTTTAAAGATAAAACATATATTGCTTATATAATAGAAGAAAAATTGAATTTTAATGATGCCAAAATTGAGATTCGTGATATACAATCAAAATTAATTGCATCCTTTGACTTACCTGCAAAACAGCGTTATGGGAAAATTGAATTTGCTCCAAAATCTGTAAATCTAGGAAGTTATATTTGTACCCTCAGAATAGATGGACAAATAAAAGATAGCAAAATAATCTTGCTAGAAAATTAGTAATAGTCATTTCAAAAAATCAAAATGCCATGATTAATTTAGCACGAATAGTAATGCTTTTTGCATTTTTGCCTTTGTTTTCGTATTGTATTGAACCAAACTATTATTGGTATCAAGGACAAAAAGTTTTATTTGAACAAAAAGGAAACAAAAAATATATAACTCTTAATCTAATTTCGGACTCGGGAAAATTAAAAGAACTTTTTCCTCATTTTAGTATATTAGAATTTGGAAAATGTGACCTAAGTAACGGACTCCATCATGAATACAAAAAACAGGTTTTTGTTGAATATTTTGCAATTGTTCAAAGCGATTCTTTTGGAAATTTAGATTCAAATAATTATATAAAATACCATACACCTTATTTTGAAATAAATAATGCGGAAGCAGGATTGTCGCATCTTTTTTATGTAAAACTTAAAGATAATAATGATATAAATATTCTCAAAAACAAATGTTTTGAAAATAAGGTGGAAATTGTAGGACAAAATCAGTTTATGCCAGAATGGTACACCATTCAAGTCACAAAATGGTCAAAGGGAAATGCTTTGCAAATGGCAAATTTATTTTATGAGTCAAATTTATTTGCAACTGCCGAACCTGATTTTTTGGTAGATGATCAATTGCATTGTGTAGACGATCCCCTTTTTGTAGAACAATGGAATTTGAGCAATACAGGACTTAATAGATGGATAGCAGGAGTAGATATAAAAGCGTGTCAAGCGTGGGGGATTACATCGGGCAATCCTAATGTGATTGTGGCGGTATTGGATGAAGGCGTGGAGCTCAATCATCCCGAAATAGCTAATTATACTAGTATTAGCTATGATTCTGAGTCCAAAACATCGCCTAGTATTGTGCATGGAAGTCATGCTACTGCGGCAGCAGGTGTAATCGGTGCCTCAAAAAATAATAATAAAGGCATTGCAGGTATTGCGCCAGATTGCAAAGTTATGTCGGTGAGCAATAAACTAAAAGGAAATCCTGATTCTAGAAAAGCTAGAGCTGACGGACTCAATTGGGCTTGGCAAAATGGTGCTAGTGTTATCAATAATTCTTGGAGCTCAAGTATCAAATATCAAATTATTGATGACGCCATCGGTTTTGCGCTTTCAAAAGGACGAAACGGGCTGGGAACGGTAGTTGTATTTTCTACAGGAAATGAAGATAATAATAAAATTAGTTATCCATCCAATGCAAATGCAGGTATCATAGCAGTAGGAGCGGCATCACCTTGTGGGCAACGAAAAAGCAGAACACCTGTGTCGTGTGACGGTGCTATGTGGGGAAGTAATTATGGCGAAGGGCTCGATGTAGTAGCGCCAGGCGTTTTAATTCCCACAACCGATAGAGTAGGCGAACCCGGATATTCCAATTCGGATTTTATCAATAATTGGTTTGGAACATCTGCTGCTGCTCCACAAGTTTCGGGGGCTGTAGCACTTATGCTTTCGTTAAATCCTAATTTGTCGGCAAAAGAAATTGAACGAATTTTGCATAAAACTGCTCAAAAAATAGGAAATTATTCTTATTCTACAGATGCCAATAAACCCAATGGTTCATGGAATGAAGAAGTAGGTTATGGACTTTTGGATATCAACGAAGCTTTGAGACAATCTTATTGTAATATAACAGAAATAAATAATCAAACTATTACTACGGATTCTATCTATTCAAATTGTGTAATTAAAACTTCTAGCACAAATGTAGAATCACCCAATACGTTATTTAATTGTTCAAAAGAAGTAGAAGTAATAGATAATTTTATTATTAAGGATGGCTCTCTTTTTGAAATAAAAACGGATTAAAATCAATTAGTTACAAATATTTGATTCTATAATTTTAGTTTGTTTTTTTACTTTTTTAGTTTTTTTCCACTATTTCTGAAAAAAAAGTCAGTTATATAAAATTCATATATTACTTTTGTGGGTCAAAATACACGTTTAAAAAATCAGTTGAATGAAACTTTTTAATTTCCTTACGCAAGAAATAGCGATAGACTTAGGGACTGCAAATACTATTATCATGCACAATGATAAGGTAGTAGTAGATCAGCCTTCTATGGTAGCTATAGATAAAATTTCCGATAAAGTAATAGCTATAGGGGAGAAAGCGCAACAGATGCAAGGAAAAGAACATAAAAATCTGGAAGTTGTTAAGCCTTTGAAAGATGGTGTAATAGCCAACTTTAATGCAGCTGAAAATATGATTAGAGGTATGATAGGTTTGATTAATAAATCAAATAAATTCTTATTCCCACCTACATTTAAAATGGTAATTTGTATTCCATCGGGAATTACAGAGGTAGAGCTAAGAGCGGTAGTAGATAGTGCCGAAAGAGCAGGTGGAAAAGAAGTGAAACTTATATATGAGCCTATGGCAGCCGCTATTGGAATAGGGATAGATGTGAAAGAGCCCGAAGGAAATATGATTGTAGATATAGGAGGTGGAACTACAGAAATTGCCGTGATTGCACTTTCGGGAATTGTGAGCGATCAATCTATTCGTCTTGCAGGGGATCAATTGACAAAAGATATTATGGATTATATGAAAACACAGCATAATCTTAATATTGGAGAGCCTACAGCAGAACTCGTAAAGAAAAATGTGGGTTCGGCATTGACACATTTGGACAATCCACCACCCGATTATCCCGTACAAGGAAGAGACAACGTAATGGGTATTCCAAAACAAATTGTAATTTCATACCATGAAATAGCAGATGCTATAGATAAATCGATCCAAAAAATAGAAGAATCTATCTTGAGAGCATTGGAAAGTACACCGCCCGAATTGGCAGCGGATATTTTCAGAACGGGTATTTATCTAACAGGTGGAGGCGCTTTGTTGAGAGGATTGGATAAAAGAATTAGCGATAAGACAAAATTGAAAGTTCACGTAGCGGATGACCCTTTATTGGCGGTAGCAAGAGGCACCAATATTGCATTGAAAAACATGGAAAATTTTGCAGCAGTATTAAAATAGCGTTTTGATTTGATTTATGGGCAATATAATTAAAATATTACTTAGAATATTTCCATTTTTATTTTTTATTTTCTTGGAAATTATTGCCTTATTTATACTTTTTAAAAACAATGAATACTATAATGCAGGTTTTGTAAATCGCTCAAACTATATTGTGGGTAATTTGTACGACAATATCTCAATTACTAAAAGTTATTTTGGATTGAGGGGTGTAAATGATAGCTTAGCATCTGAAAATGCAAAATTACTTCAAGAACTTTTCAATAAATCAAATACGCATTCTTTTAATAACAATGACTCGCTGATGGCAATGGCTCAAAAAAATAATTATGTTTTGACCGAAGCAAAAGTGGTAAGCAATACAATTTCAAATTCTCGTAACTATCTGATCATTAACAAAGGAAGCCTTCAAGGCATAGAAGTAGATATGGGAGTAATGGGACCAAAAGGCCCTGTAGGTGTAGTGATTCAAGTTTCAAAAAACTATGCTTGTGTCATGTCTTTCTTAAACAAAGATGCCAATATAAGTGCAAGGGTTAGAAGTACAAAACAAATTGGAGTACTCAAATGGCAAGGGCCTGATATTCGGGTAGCATCATTGGAAGATATTCCCAAACACGTAAAACTCAAAAAAGGAGAGATTATTGAAACTAGTGGATTCTCCACATTTTATCCTGAAGGAATCGTTATTGGCACCGTTAGGAACCAAATAGAAGATAATGAAAGTAATTTTGCCGAAATCAATGTATTGTTGCATACCGATTTCTCAAAATTGGAGTATGTATATGTAATTAAAAACAATCAATACAAAGAATTGAAAGAAATGGAGCGCTATGTAGATACCGCCATGCAAACCACAAAACAAGAGTAATGAAGAATAAAATTTCCAATATTATCCTTACGGCATTTTTTTTATTTTTTACACAAATATTATTTGTAAATAATATCAATTTCTTTGGGCTTTTTAATCCAAAGTTATTTCCTATTTTTATCATTTTATATCCTCGTTCTATTTCTAATATTTATCTACTTATTATTGCATTTGTTTATGCTTTTATAGTAGATGCCTTTAGTTTTACGCTAGGAGTAGGCATTTTTGCTACAGTTCTAATAGCATTTCTAAAACCTTATATCCTTAGAATTATGCACAGTAGAATGGAAGAAGATGCTACATTGTCAATTACATTACAAGGGAAAAATTTTATTGCACGATATTTATTTATATCGTTGTTTATCTTCCACTTAGTATATTTTTTTACAGAAATAGGACAATTTTACAATATATTTTATATTGTTTTAAAAGCACTTTTTAGTACCTCGTTAGCACTTTCTTTGTACTTTATCTTTGTATTCATGTTTGTATCGCAGAGCCAGAGAAGAGAAGTGAAATTATAATTCCAATAGAACCAAAATAAATATGCAATCAGATACTTTTAATAGCGAAAAATATTTAGATATGGAACTTCTGCGCTTTACCACAGCTGGGAGTGTAGATGATGGAAAAAGTACTTTGATAGGTAGACTTTTGTATGATTCAAAATCACTTTTTCAAGACCAAATAGACGCAATACAAAAAACGAGTGAACGAAAAGGTGAAAATACATTAAATTTAGCCTATTTTACCGATGGACTCAAGGCTGAATTGGAGCAGGGAATTACCATAGATGTAGCGTATCGATATTTTGCTACACCCAAAAGAAAATTTATTATTGCCGATACACCTGGCCATATTCAATATACAAGAAATATGGTTACGGGGGCTTCTACCGCCAATTTAGCTATTATTTTAATTGACGCACGAAAAGGAATTGTAGAACAAACGAAAAGACATTCTTTAATAGCATCGTTGCTTGGCATTCCGCATTTGGCAGTTTGTATTAATAAAATGGACTTGGTGGATTATAACGAAGAAGTATTTGAAAATATCAAAAAAGAATTTAAAGAATTTGCATCAAAATTAGACATTAAAGATTTCCATTTTATACCTATTTCTGCACTTAACGGAGACAATATTGTCAATAAGTCGGAAAAAATGAATTGGTATGAAGGTACTACATTGATGTATTTACTTGAAAATATTCATATAGCCAATGATTATAATTTTATAGATGCTCGTTTTTCGGTGCAGCACGTGATTCGTCCTCAAAACGATGAATTTCACGATTATAGAGCATATTCGGGCAAAATGTTGGGAGGTGTATTGCGAAAAAATGATAAAATTACCGTTTTGCCATCGGGATTTAGTAGTACTATCAAAGCGATTCATTTTGGCGAAAAAGAACTAGAGGAAACATTTGTGCCTATGAGTTGTAGCATATTGCTAAATGATGATATAGATGTATCAAGAAGCGATATGATAGTAAGAGAAAATAATGCTCCCAAAAACAGTCAAGATATTGATGCTATGATTTGTTGGATGGGGGATAGGCCTATTGCTATTGGCCAAAAATTTGTGCTGAAGCATAATACCAATGAAGTAAAAGCTATAGTAAAAGCTATTCATTATAAAATGGATATCAATAATTTGAGTAGAATTCAAGGTGAATCAGAACTCAAAATGAATGAAATAGGAAGAATACAATTACGTACTACCAAACCTTTGTTTTTTGATAGTTATAAAAAAAATAGAAATACAGGTAGTTTTATTTTGATTGATGAAGGTACGCATATAACGGTTGGTGCAGGTATGATAAATGATGTTCAGTCATAAATATTGTTTTTAGTTTTTGTCAAATAAAATAATTCCTAAAATGAAACAATTCTTTTTTTTACTTTTTTTATTATTAGGGAGCTTTCAATTAGTGGCTCAGTCCAAAATTGTGAAAAAAATCAATTTAGAAACTATTGAGAAGAAGCGTTTTGATTATATGGTCAAAAAAGATATCGGCAAATTATCGCATTATATTGATAGCAATCTTCATTATGTGCATTCCAATGGCGAGCAACAAAATTTTACTACTTTTATTGAAAGTATTGCAAAAAACGAAATTGAATACTCATATTACGAATTTAAAAATTGTAGCTATAAATTATATGGAAAAATAGCTGTAGGCACGGGTGATGTTCTTGTGCGAGGCAAATACAAAGGCACTCCTTTTGAAGTAGAAATTCGTTTTACCAGTATCAATAAAAAAAAGAAACATAATTGGCAGCTCGTCAATTGGCAATCGACCAAAATTAATCTTTAACCGTACATTTGGGGCAAATACCGATTACGTTAAAATTAATTTTTTCAATTAAATACTCTTTGGGCAATTCATATTGAATAGGTGCTTGTTCTATACAGGTTACTTCATGACAATTTGTGCAATTAAAATGTATATGATTGTGATGATGGCTTTTGGCTTCGTGTTTGCAGTCTTTGCATAGAGCATATTTGGCTATACCTTCACTATCGATGAGTTTATGAAGAATCCCTTGGGATTCAAATCTATCCAAAATTCTATAAATAGTTACTCTATTTACTTTTCCTTCCAATGTTTTTAGAATTTCGGATTGCGACAAAGCTTTGTCAGCCTTCTGAAATTCCTCTAACACAAAATCTTGAGTACGCGTCTTTCTATATTTCATTTTTTTAATGCAACAATGTTGCATTTGTGTTTTTTTTATTATATTTGCACAAAATTATTAATTAAAAATTCAAAATTATGAAAAATATCTCATTATTTATTTTTACAATTTTATTTGCTATGCTTTCTTGTAGCAAAGATCATGTACATGCTTCAGATCATGATACAATCACCGTTTTCAAATATATCCTAACTGCTCCAGATGGCAGTCAATCTTCTTTTACTTTTGAAGATTATGATGGAGAGGGTGGCAATGCAGGACGAAAAACAGTATCTATTTTAAAAGCAAATACGAACTATACCGGACGAATAGAAGTCTACACGGGAGATTCTGGAAAGTTAACACAAATAACAGATGAAATTAAAAGCGAAGGTGTGGATCACGAATTTTTCTATCAATTTAATACTACGGGCGCGCCTACAGTTTCAAAAACCGACGTAGATGTAAATAACAATCCATTGGGAATTAATACAACCTTTAAGACTTCAAGTACAGGAGTATTTCCGCTAACGATTATCTTGCGCCACAAACCTACAAAACCCAATACAAGTCTTCAAACTGCAGGTGGCGATACGGATGTTGAAGTGGTTTTTGAGATGAATGTGATGTAAATCGTACTTGTGTAACAATTGGTACAAAAATGCTTAATTTATTCAATTAAGTTTGCGTAAATTAATTTCCCATGAATCAAATACGTTCCTTTGCAATAGTATTCGTACTATTATTCATTCCTCATTTTATTTTTTCACAAAATAATATGTCAAATATTGTCATTGAACCTATGACAATAGCCGATTTAGGAGGGATTCAATCCTATTCATTTGGTCAATGGGATAATAAATGGCTAATTGTAGGCGGAAGATTGGATGGATTGCATAGAAGACAACCGTTTGCTTCTTTTGATATTGCTGGACACAATACCCTTTTAATTGTAGTTGATCCTATTAATAAGAAAAAGTGGACGGCCTCAATTTCTTCTTTAAGTAATACGTTGCAAGAACAATTGAAATCTACTAATATGCAATTTTATCAAGAGGGCAAATTCTTGTATTTGACGGGTGGCTATGGATATAGTGATATTCAAAAAGACCATACTACTTTTTCAAATTTAACGGCTATTGATGTCTCAGAAACTATCAATGCTATTATATCTGGCAAAAGTTTTACATCATTTTTTAGACAAATAACAGATTCAAAACTACAAGTTACGGGAGGAAGATTAGAAAAAATAGGTAATACGTATTACTTGGTAGGAGGCAATAAATTTATAGGTAGGTATAATCCTATGGGACCCAATAATGGACCAGGTTTTATACAAGAATATACCGAACAAGTTAAAAAATTTCAGATAGTAGACAATGGAACCTCATTGACTATTAATCATTTGCCTTCTTATTTAGATGCCGATAATCTACACAGAAGAGACTTAAATGTGGCTCCTCAAATAATGCCAAACGGCGATGAAAGTATTATCGCTTTTTCGGGAGTATTCCAAAAAACTATCGATTTACCATTTACGAATTGTGTCCATATCGATAGCAATAAACATTATGTGATTAATAATTTTAATCAATACTATAATCATTATCATTGTGCGCATATTCCTATATTCTCATCAAAATACAAAGAAATGA